>JBIKOE010000052.1:0-11862 GCA_044358215.1 Crocinitomicaceae bacterium | reverse complement strand
ATACACTTTCTCTTTGGTATATAAATAACTTTCAGTGATAAATGACAATGTAATCACTGCCAGTGTGATAAATACGACTTTAATTTTTTTCATTTTTTTTCATTTTATTTTGAATAAACTTACGAAAAAAAAAGATAAAAAACTTATAATTAAGTTATTTATAATTCTTTCCCTAGTTTTAAATAAAAATTAATTAATATTTCTCTAATTCTTCAAGTATTTTTCTAAAAATTGATCTTGTTCCCAAAGTAGGTGAAAAATATTTTCTTTTGCGGCATAGCCATGACTTTCTTTTGGCAATAAAACCAAGCGAACGGGTGCTCCCAGACCTTTTAAAGCTTGAAAATACCTTTCAGATTGTAAAGTAAATGTCCCTGGATTATTATCTGCATCGCCATGAACCAATAAAAGTGGGGTTTTCATTTTTTCAGCATTCATAAATGGTGACATTTCATTGTAAACAGTTGGAACATCCCAATAATTTCGTTGTTCACTTTGAAATCCAAAAGGCGTTAATGTTCTATTATATGCGCCACTTCTTGCAATTCCACAAGCAAATAAGTTAGAATGAGTTAATAAATTTGCTGTCATAAAAGCACCATAAGAATGCCCACCGATTGCGACTTTTTTGCGATTTATATATCCTAAACTATCTACTGCATTTATCGCAGCTTCTGCGTCATCAATCAATTGCGACATAAAATTATCATTCGGCTCAGTTGTTCCTTCACCAATAATTGGGAACGATGCATCATCCAAAACAGCATATCCTTTCATAACCCAATAGACAAAAGAACCATAATATGGGAAGGTAAATTCATTCGGATTTTTATCATTTTGACCAGCAGAATTTTTATCCTTGAATTCAGCAGGATAAGCCCAAATCAATAGTGGCAATTTTTCTTTTTTTGCTCGATCATATCCAACTGGTAAATACAAGGTTCCCGTTAAATCAACACCGTCCTTGCGCTTATATTTAATCACTTCTTTATAAACATCTTTTATACTTTCAAAGGGATTGGCGAAAGATGTGATTTGTGTTAACTTGTCTTTGGATTTAATATTTCTAAAGTAATAATTTGGGTAATCATTTTTAGATTGAATCATAACCAAAACCTCTCCCTTTTTAAAATCTTCAATCCCCAATAAATCCTCTTTTTTATCTTTCATTTTCGAAGTATAAAGGCGTTTTGATTTCAATGTTTGCAGATTGAATTCGTCTATAAAAGGAAACTGCCCATCTTTTGTATTTCCGTCACCAATTAGGTAAGTGCTGCCATTTTCAATGGCCAAAACCTCACGGTTAAACTGATTCTTTTTAGTTTCAAAATTTCCGGGATCAGAATAAATATCCTGCGAATTCCGATCGAATATAATTTTAGGCGCTTGACTTGGATTAGATGGATTTATAAGATACGTTTTCGTATTTCGAGTATCATACCAATCATCATAAATAATCGCCAAAGTTTCATTTCCCCAAATCATTCCACTGAAACGCTGTTGTATTTTAGTGATGGAAGTAGCTACACTTGTGAAAGGAGCATCCCATTGAAAAAGTTCATCTCTAAAAGCAACTTTATTTGCTTGATCGCCTTCATCCAAAGCAATAACATAGCTTAATGTTGACGGTTTATCTGAACGCCAGCTCATATTTCGCTTTCCTTTTCGCACAGATGAAAAACCTTTTGGCATAATTTCAGTTAATGGCACTTCGTTTACTACTTTAATTTCTTTTCCTGAATTATCGTAAACAGTTGTTGTTTGAGGAAAGCGACTCAAGGGAACTATATAAGAATAGGGTTTTTTAATGGTTGTCAAAAGCAAATAATTTCCATCCGGCGAATAACTTTCTCCAGTGTAAATTGCTTGTGTCTTGAATAATTCTAAAGCGCCAGAAAGCGAAACCTTATATAATTCAGAGGTAACTAGCGCATCAAAATTATCTTCATCCACCTTGTTTTTCAATAAATCAGGATAGGTTCTATTTTGTGATTTTGAGCCATCACTTAACATAACAGTTGGACCTTTTGGCAAATCTTTTTTTACATCAATTAAAGCAGGTCGATTTTTTGGGAGAACTTTTACTAAAAGAGTTTCGTTATCAATCATCCAATTATAGGGACTCCCTAAATTAGCATTTAAGTTATCTTCAGTGATTTTTTTTGCCTCAGCCGAAACAACATTAATAAACCACAATTCAACTCCTGTATTTGTAGTATTTGTAAATGCTATTTTCTGCTCGTTTGGGGACCAAGAAATATTGGCGATTTTCGGATTTTTCGGCAAACCACTAACTTGCACCTCGGTTTTATTACTAATTTTTCTAATTTTTAAATTATTGATGTACGACATCGTACTAGAAATATTGGTAATCGGGTTAATACGTAAACCTCCTAAGCGTATTTCTTCTTGATTGAGATCATCCAATGTTTTATAAGTATTTCTGTAACTCAAGAGCATGAACTCTTTTTTCGTATCCATAGAAACTGATGGTGCTCTTTCAAAATCAGCTAATGCAAGTATTTCTTGCGAAGGCACGCGGTAATTTATATTTTCTTGTGCTGTAGTTGAAAATACAAGTAATAAAACAAAAAGGAAAAAAACTGATTTCATAAGCTTAGATTTTAAAAAATTTAAAATTTTACTAAAGTAAGGAATTGTTGATTGTTGAAAATAAAACGCTATAGTTTTTTATTGACATTGAAATCAAAAATTCTACGCACATATTTTATTATCATTTAATTATACTTAATAAGCCTTATCTTTGCGTCAATTTTTAGAAAGGACCAAAATTTATATGAAACGCATTAACGAATACAAAAAAGTATTTCAAATTGAAAAAGAAATTGAACTTTCTGCATTGAAAGCAACTTATCGTAAGTTGGTAAAGGAATGGCATCCAGACAAGTTTCAAGACGGAGATCCACTAAAAGAAGAAGCCAGTATTAAAGGACGGCAAGTTGTAGATGGCTATCATTTTTTGGTAAGCATTGCTCCAGAAACGATAGCTGCAAATTTATCAGAGTATACCACAACTATTAATGAATGTGGTATTGCAGATTTTAAACACAAAGGACTCTTATTGGAGATTACATTTACTGATGGTTCTTGTTACGAATACTTTGGAGTAAATGCGAATGTTTACAAAAAACTGATCAATTCAGATAAGCAAGTTCGTTTTGCAAAACGTTTCATTTATGACAGCTATCTTTATCGTAAAGCGAAGAAAGCAAGTGAGGAAGGATAGCATGGTTTTTATCTTGTAAATTACAAAAATAAAAATTCCTAAATTTTTCAAAATAAGCCAAAAAACAGCAAAAAAGACAACTTTTTGACTAAAAAACACTCTTTTTCATCAAAAATTGATGATTTTATGAAAAACCTGATTTATTTACTTGTTGTAATTTATATTAATTATTTTAGGGCTAATAATTGAATAAATCCGTTTTTGCTAACAATGGTTCATTTTTTTTCTAAATTACTTTTATTAGAAATCGCGAAAAGGAAAAATAATTATGAACGAATTCATAAATTGAATTTTAAATTCTTTGTAGTAACTTTGCATTAAATTTTTAACATTCTTACTTTTAATTGTAAAATTTAAAAATATGTCGAAAGAAAATAAAATGCGCAGAAAAGCAATAGACTGTAAGATGGTAGGTCCAAGCACGACTAGCCCTGGTTATTTTAAATATGAGGTAACAATTCAAGAAGAATCTGGAGAAATACATAAAGAACCTGCTTATGGAGTTGACATGCAAGACGCTATCTCGCGATTAGTCTGGACAGAAAGAATCGAAAAAGTAAATCCAAAAGCTTCTATTATTTCTATTATTTTTGCCTGGCTAACAACCTTAATCGTACCTTCAATTATTGCTGAAAAAACCAATAATCCACTATGGATTTTAGTTGCTTTTGCCCTTGCTGCTGTATTAGGATTTTTAATGATTCAGTTAGATAAGTATTTCAAAAGAGGGAGATAAGCAAAGAATTCTTTAAGGATTAGTGATTTTTGATTTTAATAAAGCTTATTCGTCTACACAATTTACGAAGTTCTCTATAATAACCCTTCCAAAATTCCCGGAAACTTCAGGATGAAATTGTAGTCCATAAATCATCTTGTTCTTATGCTGCATTGCTTCATTTATACATTCATCTGAAGAAGCAAGTAACTCAAAACCTTCAGGGATTGATATGCTTTCACAATGGTCTTCCATAACATCAAAAACAGTTGGGAGTTTCTCAAAAAGTAGCGATTCTGTAAAGACCTCAATTTCTAACCAATCCCTGTTTTCCTTCATTCGACTTCCAAAAGCTCCATAAAGTAAACCAATAAGCTGATGTCCAAAACAAATCCCTAAAATTGGATTTTGATATTCTTTTAACCAATTTATGTGATCAATGTATGGATCCATATCACTTTCTGTAATTAATAGAGGAGCACCAGAAAATATAAGCCCTTTTGCAGTTAATGCTTTTTCTTCTGTTAATTCAAAAAAAGGAATTGTTTCAAAATCGCAAAATTCATCTACTATTTCTTCGATATATTTTGTTTTACTACTACCACAATTAATTATTAAAATCATTGCTCTTAGTTTTCAAAAATACCTAATCCTTGTCGAATTACTTGTGCAACTCCAGAGCTGCAATCTATAATCGTTGAAGGTTCTAGTTTTCCAACTCCCCCATCAATAATAAAATCAATTTTATCTGCAAAGCGCTCGTAAATTACTGAGGGATTAGAAAAATATTCTTGGATTTCATCTTCATCGTTGTGCAATGAACTTGTAGCAAGAGGATTGCCGAGCAAACGGACAATTTCAAGTGTAATTTCATTATTTGGAATCCGAATACCAATTTCTTTTTTATTGGAATCAAAATATTTTGGGACTTCATTGCTAGCATTTAGAATAAAAGTAAATGGTCCAGGCAGATAATATTTTAGCAATTTAAATACCGAACGATCAAGCTGTCTTGTATAATCAGAAAGATGAGATAAATCAGAGCAAATAATAGAAAAATTAACTTTGTTTAATTTCCGTCCTTTAATTTGTGCAAGGGATTGCAATGCAATTTTATTTTTTAAGTCACAGCCCAAGGCATAAACAGTGTCCGTAGGAAAAATTAAAAGCCCTCCTTTTTTTAAGTGATTTACAGCTTGTATAATTAAACGTTGATCGATGTTTAAGGGATTTATTTCTACAAACATTACTTAGAAATTATACATGATATAGCGCGGTGGTCACTTAATACTTCTTTTTGAATAGTAAAATTTGAAGAAAATAAGGACGGAGAATGAAAAATATAGTCAATGCGCCCTGCGGGAATTCGCCCGACATAAGAAGATCCTATTCCAAAGGAGGCATTTCTAAAAGCATCAACTAATCCTTTGTTAAATTGATTATAAGTATAAGACATTGGTGTATCGTTAAAATCTCCGCAGATAATAACTGGATAAGGCGCTGTTTTAATATGATTTGCAACTTTTTTTGCTTGGTCAGCTCTTTTTAAATAAGCAACACTTAATTTTCTATAAATAGATCGAATCGCAAGGTAATTTTTTTTATCACTGATTTTTGTCTTATTAAATTTATAGGGTCTTTCATTCAAACGAATCGATTGTAAATGAACATTGTAAATACGGAATGTATCCTGATTTTTTACAATATCAGAATAAATACAATAATTACAATCAGTTGCACTCTGTGAATCAAAAATAACATCACCTTTTGCAATCATGGGATATTTAGAGAACATTGCAATACCAAAATTTTGATTTCCCACTTTTTTATAGGCGCTTCTTTCATGGTAATTTTCTGATCCTATAATTGAATACAGAGAATCTAGAGTTTCAAAACGAGTGGGTTTATCTTTTCTATAATATTCCTGCAAGCAAATAACATCCGGATTTTCCTTGCGCAGAAAAGTAAAAATAGTATTTCGAGTTGCAAGAGATTTTTCTAAACTTGGTTTGTAAACTCCAAAAAGCTGAACGTTGTAACTCAAAATTTTGAGTTCATTTTTTTGTTTGTCATCTCCACCCATCGAAAAAGAAAAAGTTCTAAAATGTAATTTTCCTCCAATCAAAAGTACTAAAAGGCTATAAATTGCCCACTTAGACCTAACGATGCTCCATAAGAACAACCAAATAATATTAACAATAAGTATCAAAGGATAAGCCAATCCTATAAAAGGCAAAATTGCAATTGTTTTGGGATGAATAAAAGGACTTAGATAGGAGAGTAATAATGCGAAATAGCTTAAGATACTTAGAATCTTGAAGATCGAAGAAAATTTAAAGAAACGCTCTGAAAACTTACCCATTTTTACTTTGATTAAATAAAAAATCTTTTTCTGACTTACTCAATGATTCGTACCCAGATTTTGCAATCTTATCGAGAATTACGTCTGTTTTTTCTTGTTTTAGTTTTCGTTCATAATTGTATTCCTCATCAGTCTTTACTTTTGAGAATTCAGTATTATTTGTTTTCTTTTTTGCCTTAAAAGTAAGCTTAAAATCTTCAATAATTTTTTGCAAGCGATTTAATATATTTTTATTTGATTGAATATTCCGTATTGAAAGTATTCCGAAGGTTGCGCCACCTAAATGTGCAAAATGTGCTATTTGATCATCACTTCCAATTCCAATCAAATCTTGTACTAAAAAAAAAAGTGCGATAAAATATATTTTTATGGGAATGATGCCGAATAAATTGACTTTAGTATTGGGTGAATAAAAAGCGAGAGCTGTAAACAATGCCATAATAGAACCAGAAGCACCAACAACAAGTTGCTGTGTATTTTGCAGTAAAGGAAATAATGATTCCGCTCCAATTTCAAAAATTCCACCGACTAGCCCTCCAAAAAGATAGGTTAATAGTAATTTCTTGGCACCAAATAATCTTTCAAAATAGGATCCTGAAAAATAAAGGAAGACCATATTAAATAGCAAATGCCAAAGATCAAAATGTGAAAAGATACTAGTAAAAAGTCCCCAAGGTTTGAAAATGAATTCTTGGATGTTTGTATCTAAAGTAAATACTAAACTACAGAAATTCTCAATTATAGCTTGATCCATTTTCAACAAACGAAAAATTGCTTCGAGTAAAACAATGAAAATAAATACCAAAACATTTACAATAACTAAACGATTGGTCATTGTACCAGAAAAAAGTTGGAATTTAAATTCTTCAAGAAAATTACGAGTACTCATGTTTTTACCAAAAATTAGTTCGATCAGATTTTCTCCAAAACAAAACAATTGCAGCACCTACAAGCGCTCCACCAATATGCGCTAAGTGGGCTGTGTTATCATTAATATTATTTTGATATGCCTGATATATCTCCCATAAAAGGTACAATCCAACAAAATATTTTGCTTTTACAGGTATCAAAAAATAAATCCTAAATTCTGTATTTGGAAATAAAATAGCAAAGGCAGTCAAGACTCCAAAAATGGCTCCAGAGGCACCGACCATTGGTGTGTACGATTTGACTACATAATCATGATAAACAGGATTATTTTCAAAATTTGCTGAATTATATTCGCCATTTTGAATCATGTTATTAATCTCATTTAAATCAAAATTTTTCAAAACTAATTGGTTTTTTAGGGCTTCAATCTCATAAACTCCAATAATATTATACAATGCAAATGAACCCAAAGCACAGCAAATATAAAAGATGAAAAAACGCTTAGGGCCCCAAATATTTTCAAGATAGGCTCCTAACATAAGAAAAAGCCACATGTTAAAAAAGATATGAAGGATATCTGCATGCATGAAAAAATGAGTAACTACCTGAAAAGGTTGAAAAAGTGGAGAATTTACATAGTGTGCTCCAAAACTTGAGATTAAGTCAATTCCTTGCGATTTTAAAATAAATGTTGCAAGAAAAAAAACGATGTTTAGAATTAAAATATTTTTTGTGACTTGTGGTAAATTATTTAACATATTTAAAATTTTGCTACAATTTCTTGAATTTCCATTGTACTTATAATTTTCTTTCCGCTTGCGGTATAGCTATGATCTTTACATTGAAAAAGCTGTTCGATGAGAATTTTTCCTTTGTATTGATCTGAGATTTCTGAGTTAGCACTTGAAGCCCTAGCAATACTCAATATAATGTTGTGTGCTAATTCCCCTTTTTCTATGTCGCGGTGAAGAAGAGTCTCAAATAAATCACTCAATGTTGCTTCTATTTGATCGTCAGAAAGCATTCCTGGTATTCCGTTTATTTCTAATATTTCTCCATTTAAATCTCCAGAAAAACCAAGCTGATTTAATAAGGATTTATTGTTTTCCCAAGCTACAATTTCATTTTTTGCAAGCGGTTTTTCAAATGGAAAAAGTAATTGTTGGGATACAATGGGTTGATGAATAAACTTAGACATCAATTCATCGTAAAGAATCCTTTCTGTTGCTCGTTTAACATCTATAATTAATAAACCAGATCTACAATTAGAAATAAGGTATTTTCCTCTTATCAAAAAGTTTTGATCGGAATCAAGTTCTTCTTTGAATTCTAGTTCAAGGTTTTCAATCTTTTCCTCTTCCTTTATGGAATAAAAATTTGCCCAATCCTTTTCGCTTGGATTTTCTCTGCCAAAACCTTGATTTTTCATTGCTTCTGAGAATGCTCCGCCGTTTGATCTTGCAGTTGTATTTGTTGCTTGAAAAGGATTAAAATTTGGATTCACAACAATTTGTGGCGCAACTGGATCAGTCTTTCTTAAAGAAGATGGAATATCAAAACTTGTTTCCAATTCAAAATCCATGGTTGGAAAGATATTGTACTTTCCCAAAGACTGCTTTATACTACTCAATAATATAGAATAGATGAAGCGATCTTCTTCGAATTTAATTTCGGTTTTTGTTGGGTGAATATTAACATCAATTTTTGCTGTATCTATTTCAAAGAAAATAAAATAGCTAGGAAAAGTTCTTTCAGGAATCAAACCTTCAAATGCTTTTATGACTGCGTGATGGAAATAGGCATCTTTAAAAAACCGATTGTTGACGAAAAAAAATTGTTCGCCTCTTGTTTTTCTTGCTGTTTCAGGTTTTCCAATGAAGCCACTTATTTTTACAATATTGGTTTGCTCTTCCAATGGAACAAGTCTTTCATTATTGGATTTCCCTAAAACATCTACTACTCGTTTTCGTAAATTTGAACTTTGTAAATTATATATTTCTTGAGTGTTGTGGTGCAATGAAAAACGAATTTCAGGATGTGCAAGTACAATACGCTCAAATTCTTCTCGAATATGCCCGAACTCTACCGTATCAGATTTCAGGAAATTTCTACGCGCTGGAACATTGTAAAACAAATTCTTTACTTCAAATGAGGAACCTTTTGGACAAACAGTTTTCTCAGTATTTTTAATTGTATTTCCCTCAATATTGAGTAAAATTCCTGTTTCAGTTTGGTCTTTGTGCTTAGTTTTTAATTGAACGTGAGCAATTGCTGCGATAGATGCTAAAGCTTCTCCTCTAAATCCTTTTGTTTGCAGTTGGAATAAATCGTTTGCTGAAGAAATTTTACTTGTAGCATGTCGTAAAAAACAAGCACTTGCATCTTCTTCCTGCATTCCATCACCGTCATCAATTACTTGAATAAGTGTTCTCCCTGCATCTTTTATCACTACCATTACTGAAGTTGATGATGCATCAATGGAATTTTCCATGAGTTCTTTAACAACAGATGCAGGCCTCTGAATTACTTCACCTGCCGCAATTTGATTGGCAATGTGTTCAGGAAGTCGTTGAATAAGTCCCATTAGTTCATGATTTTATAAATCACCGATTGAATGCCTTCTATTCCGTTAAAAACAAAATAACCCAACACAATCAAAACACCGATTAAAATAAGTGTTCTATAGTTTGCCTGGTATTTTGCTTGTTGTCGCGTGCGACCAAGAGACCATGAATCTCTGAATTGCTCTCTCAACAATGATTTTCTATCTTCTTCACTAAGATTTTCAGCAGCTTCTAATTGTTTTTTTTTAAGGGTAAGTCTTTCCTTTCGCTCGTCGTAATATCTTGGTAGATAGTCAAAGCGTTTATGCTGCGATTTTGTATTGAAAAATTTAAGGGCCATGTGCGTTTAACAAAAATAAGGATAATCCTCTAATATGTCTATTTTATTCAACTTTCTTAAAGGAAATTATTCGCTTGTCTCGTTGTAATTTAAATCTTTACCATAGGTTTCTTTCAAGCGTGAAATGCTGTAAAAAGCAAGTGTTATGAAAAATAAACCAATCATCAATGCCGAAACTCCATCACTAAAATTAAGAGTCAAAAGTCCAAAAAAGAGCATAATAATGGGTACAGATCCTCGCACAAAATTAGGAATTGTATTGGCTGCTGTGGATCGAATATTCGTGCCAAATTGCTCTGCAGCGATGGTAACAAATATGGCCCAGTAGCCTGTTCCTGTTCCTAATAAAAAACACATTAAATAATAAATACTAGCATTAAGAGTTACAAAATACTCAAGAAAAAAAAGGAAGGTAATGCTTGTTACTAATGTAAAACTTAAATACAAATAGACAACTTTCTTTCTGCTTTTCAGAATTTGACTTAAAATCCCAGAAAGTAAATCGCCAAATGAAAGTCCTATGTATGCATACATTACAGCTTTTCCATTTTCAATATTATTTATTCCAAGCCAAGGGCCAAAATTATCCTTAGAGTTCATAATCAAAAGTCCAATAATGTACCAAATTGGAATTCCAATAAAAATACAATGAATGTATTTGAGTAAATTTTCACGTTTATAGAAAATGAGTTTTAGATCGCCTTTTTTAATGTGTTTTTCATCTTTTCCATTCAAAAAAAAGGATGATTCTATCGTACCAATTCGCAATAGAAGTAAAAAAAGCCCCATTAAGCCACCAACAATGTAGGCAACCTGCCAATTTTGTAAACTTAGACCAGTAAAATCATAAAAAAATTGTGTTATTCCAAGACCGTTTGCACCAACTAACGAGGCAGCAACTGCCCCAAGAGCTCCAAAAGTTACAATAATCATGGTGCCATAGCCCCGTGTTTCTTTCGTCATTATTTCAGAAATCAGGGTGATTCCCGCACCTAGTTCACCGGCAAGCCCAATTCCTGCAATAATTCGAATACATGCATAACTTGGAATATCTGTAACAAAAGCATTGGCGAGATTTGCAATGGAATAAAGTATAATAGATCCAAAAAGTACTTTCAATCGTCCTTTTTTATCACCCAAAATCCCCCATAATAAACCACCAAGTAGCATTCCCAGCATTTGCATATTGAAGAGGAATTTTCCTGTTGAAGCAATTTGCTCAGGACTTGCATTCGACATGATTTGTTGCAGGCTTTCTCCTTTTACAACTCCAAAAAGCACTAAATCATAGATGTCAACAAAATACCCAAGTGCTGCGACAATTAGCACAAGAATTATTTGGTTTTTATTACTCTTTTCTGACATTTTTAAAATGAAGTTAAATTATAGTGATTTAAAAATACAAAAATAATTTCAATAGATTCATCTCACAACTGATTGTTGATGAATAGTTTTTAAAGCTCATTATGACATTGAAACATTTTAGTAATTTTGTCAAAAATAAAACACAATGGGAAACAATTTACTGAAGGGAAAACGCGGAATTATATTTGGCGCTTTAAATGATCAATCGATTGCATGGAAAGTTGCACAACGCGCGCATGAAGAAGGTGCGGTTTTTGTTTTAACAAATGCACCAATTGCTATGCGAATGGGTGAAATTAATAAATTGGCGGAAGAAACGGGGAGTCAAATTATTCCTGCAGATGCTACAAGTATTGAAGATCTTGAGAATTTAGTGACAAAATCAATGGAGATTTTAGG
>JBIKOE010000087.1:0-3687 GCA_044358215.1 Crocinitomicaceae bacterium | reverse complement strand
GTTACACCAATCTCATGTTTAAGAAGAGATTCAAATACATTTTTTAAAGTAGAAAATTCCAATGGTGGTTTTTCAACGGAGGGAATAACTGCTTTTCCTCCTCGCTCGTTTACGAATTTCACCAATTTCAACATGTGAAAACGCTCTTCATCAGAATGCGTGTACATAAATTTAGCAGTTCCATTTAGACCATTATTTTCTGACCAAGATGCCATAGCTAAATAATACTGAGAAGAAGATGCTTCTTTGTGAATTTGCTCGTTTAATGCTTTTTCTACCCTTTGATTCATGTAATTTATTTTTACAAATTTACAAGAGTTTATCCTAAAACTCTAGGTCTGCTTCTATTTTTTTTCGGAAGGATAGAATCATTTTTTCAAATTCAAAAAAATAATTATTTCGTTCCTTCTCATTGACCTCACTTATTAAACTAGAATTTGCTAATTGCTTATCAAGTATCTGCTTAGAATCTAAAACATATTTTTTATCAATTGTTTGCAAATAATTCATGATATTATGAGTCAGAAAAATCCCACTAGTTTCTTTACCCGAGTAATAAATGGTTGAGTCACTATTTATAGTTTCATTCAAATACATTTCAAATTTATTCCCTTCGCTTGGCAATTCTTGTCCATAAATGAATTTTTTACCGATTTCCGCTTGAATTTGAAGGTGCTTGGAAAACAGCAACATTCTATCGCATAAAAAAAGCGCATAACTAGGGTCTTCAAATAAATGAGATTTATAATAATATAAAATTTGCCGCATAAAACCCCGCATTAATTCTGGGTCAAAAATTTCTGTAGAAGGAATTGATGTATACAACTGAAGTATTTCTTCTCCAATAGCAAATGCCGTTTCACTTGTTTTCTGATGGAAATATTTGATTTTTTGGTATTCAGGCACTAGAAGATGTGTTTTTGCCCAAAAAAACAAACGAAAACGCATTAATTGAGGAAAGTTTACCAATTGAAAAATATGATTATTACTTATAGACAGTATAAAATGTGGTTCTGATAAACTTTTTAAGTGGCGCAAAGAATTTAAAATACCTTCCAAATAGGATTCCAATCGGAAATCATATGAATTCAGCGGTTGATAATTAAAAATCGCCTGACCACTATTAGCTTGAATAAGGAAATCAAAAGAAATATCGAAATGAATGCACAGGCGTTTAATCTCATCTATTGTTAAACTCGTTTCTCCGCGGTAACGACGGTAAACGGCATCTGGACTAATATGCAAAATATCAGACAAGGAATTAGCTAAAGACTCTTTTCCAATTAATTTTAGTTTAATTATCTTAAATAACTCTTCTTGTGTAGTGCTCATAAATTTCTTTAAAATTCAATATACAAATTATTCTTCGATGTAAACCCGGTGAACACGGTTAGAAATAGATGTCATTATTTCATACGGAATTGTCTCTAACTTTATCGCAAGCTTTTCTATTGTTTGATTTTCACCAATAATTTCAACCTCTTCTCCTACTTTAGCAGAAATGCCTGTTACGTCTACCATAATCATATCCATGCAAACTCTCCCAATTGTTGGACAATAATTTCCTCGAATATAAACACCCCCATTTCCATTACTTAGACTTCTTTTAAAGCCGTCTGCATACCCCAGTGGAATAATTGCAATAGTATAGGATTTGTCAGAAATAAAGGAGCGAGAATACCCTACACTTTCTCCCTTTTCAATAGTTTTTATTTGTGAAACTACACTTTTCCACTTTAGAACAGGAACTATTTTTTTTGCAATTTCAGGGGATTTAGAAATGCCATACATTCCAATTCCTACACGAACCATATCTAATTGTGCGCTTGAATAATTTATAATTCCATCTGAATTAAGAAGGTGCATACAAAACTTTGGAAAATAATGCTTGAGTTCTTCACAAACTAAATTAAATTGACTTATTTGAAATTGTGTAAAGTGAGGATCTTTTTGGTTATCAGCATCTGCAAGATGTGAATAAACACTTTCAATTTTTACTTCGGGTTGCGCTTGAATATATTCTACTAATTTTGGGACATCTGAAGTTTCAAAGCCCAAACGATTCATCCCAGTATCGAATTTTAAATGAATTGGGAAATCTTGGATATTTGAAGCAATTAGTTCATGCGTTAAATCATTTAATTGTTCGAAGGAATAAATTGCAGGTTCTAGCTGATAGCGAATGCACGTTTCAAAACCATCTTCTTCAGGATTCATTACTAAAATTGGGATTTTTACACCCGCTTTTCGTAATTCAAGCCCTTCATCAGAATACGCTACTCCTAATTTATCAACTCCTAATTTCTCTAAAAATAATGCCATTTTTTCTAGCCCTGCTCCATAGGATTGCGCCTTAACCATTGCCAATAATTTTGTTTTTGGAAGAAGGAAACTTTTAAAAATCGATATGTTGTGTCTTAAAGCGCTCAGGTTAATTTCCAAAATGGTTTTATGGTGCTTTAACTTCAATTTATTTGCAAATTTTTCCATTTCAGAAGCCCTGGTGCCTTTAATTAATACAACAGCGTCTTTTACAGAGATTTCTGGAGTTTCTTCAGGATGCACAATGTGAATTTCATCTGGTGTAAATGAATTAATCTGCTTGATAATAAGTTCTTCCAAATGAAGGTGCTCTTTATCTAGGCCAACAATTACAATTCTTTTCTTTTTTTCAGCCAGCGCTAATTGATGTTCTAATGAATAAACTAAGGCCTCTAAATCTAAGTTATATGTGTCATTAATAATAAGTGAGTTGTCAATTCCTTCGAAAGTTTCCAAACGCAAAGCAAGACGAGGAAGACTTTTGATAGCTTCGAGATCCAAACAAGAAAAAAATCTTGCTGTAGCCATAGCGATAATACCCGATTGAATACTTCCTTTATCTGAAAAGGGAAATTGAAGCATTTCTTTTGAAAAATCGCTGTCCACTATTTTTGAAGCATTAATAGCAGATATATCAGAAGAAGAAAGTTGAATAGTTGAAGATATAATGGTTTGTTTTACATGCTTAAAAAGCTTAATTTGCTCCTGAATCATTTCATCTAACGAACCAAAGTGATCTTTGTGGGACAGCTTAAGAGAAGTCAAAATACCATAATCTGGCTGTATCATTTGTGCTAAATTGTCCATTTCTCCCGGTTTTGAAATCCCTGCTTCAATGAGTGCAAAGTCACACTCTTCATGAAGATTCAATAAAGAAATTGCAACTCCAATTTGTGAATTATAACTCTTTGGACTTCTACTGACCCTAAATTTTAAACTAAAAAAATGATAGACCCATTCTTTAATAGTTGTCTTTCCAATACTTCCGGCAATAGCAATAATTGGATAAGAAAACTTTTGTCTGTGACTTTGAGCGAGTTTTTGTAGTGCTCTGAGCGTATCATCAACTAAAATATAAGTGGCATCGTCATAAAAATGATCTTGACTTTTTGAAATTATAAAACAGGAGATTCCATTTTCATGTGCCGCTGAAATAAAATTATGTCCATCTCGAAAATTTCCTTGAAGAGCAAAAAAGACAGTTTCCTTTTTACTATAAGATTTTCTCGAATCATAGCTAATTTGCTGGACGATCCCATTCCTTGGTCCACTGAGAATGCTACCATCAACAATGGAACAAAATTCTGAATATGAAAGGTTTAATTTCAAGTTTATCCTTTAAAATAACACGAACGACAAAGTGGT
>JBIKOE010000051.1:0-12802 GCA_044358215.1 Crocinitomicaceae bacterium | reverse complement strand
CCAAACTGGTCAATGGGAGCTAAAATAACAATTGATTCTGCTTCATTAATGAACAAAGGATTAGAGGTTATTGAGGCTAAATGGCTTTTTAATTTAAAGCCAGAGCAAATTGACGTAATCGTTCACCCGCAATCGATTGTACATTCGTTAATTCAATTCCAAGATGGAAGTATGAAGGCTCAAATGGGCTTGCCTGACATGAAACTACCAATTCAATATGCCTTGAGTTACCCAAATCGTTTAGCTACTAATTTTCCGCGCTTTAATTTTATGGATTATCCCAACTTAACTTTTGAAGCACCAAATCGTAAGGTATTTAAAAACTTAGATCTTGCTTATCGTGTTATGGATGAGTTAGGAACAAGTGCATGCGCATTAAATGCCGCAAATGAAGTTGCGGTAGACGCATTTTTAAATAAAAAAATTAGCTTCTTGGAAATTGGCGAGCTCAATGAAACGGTTGTAAATGAGACAAAGAATATTTTAAATCCTAGCTACCAAGATTACGTTAACTCCGACCAAAATGCGAGAGAAAAAGCACTACAATTACTCCGCAAATAATACATATGAAATCAATTCAATTCATAGCAATTCTTCTATTTTTTTGCTCTTGTAATAGCCAAAAATTAGCCATACATGTTGAGAAATGGAAACCCTATTGCGGAGGTGCTAAACCAACAGAAGAAATGTCAAAAGGTTTAAAAACTCCTTTTTCAGGCGAAAAATTTAAACTGTATTTTAAAGGTAAAGCAGCTTCAGAAAAAATTATATCGCTTGACGAAAATGGAAATTGGAAAGGTAAAATACCAAAGAATGTGAGCTGTGAAATTTATCGATTAGATAAAACAATAAGTCTTGATGAACTTCGCAAAAAATACACAAAAGAACTAGGGAAATTTTATACTATCATTGAAGATAAAGAAATAATTCTTTGGCAAAATCAAGCTGACTTTATTATTCCGATTGTTACAAAAAAACCAGTCAGTTTTGACATTCAAGATAAATGTTTTGTTGGATTAAATCCCTGCATCAGATACATTGGTCCCTTTCCTCAATAGAATTAATTTTCAAGCTTCAATTCTTGAGTAGTGAAAAATTCGAAAGGAATTAGAATGAGCTTCATTTTTTTCTTGGTAACCAATTTCTGTTTTAGACCAATTTAAAGCATCAAACTCCGGAAAAAAGGTGTCTGCACCAAATATGCCATCAATATGTGTAATAAACATTTCATTTAAAACAGTAGATGTTAAAGCCATACTGTAAATTTCACCACCACCAATTATAAAAATAGTTTTGTCGACTTCATTTTTAAAATGTTCTAAGCAAGTTTCAAAAGAATGAAAAACAAGGCAATTATCAGCAGTAAAATTTTTATTGCGTGTCAGAATAACATTCAAACGGTTTGGAAGAGGTCGGTATTTTTCAGGGATAGAATCAAAATTTTTTCTTCCCATTACTACAATTTGATTTTTAGTTGTTTCCTTGAAAAACTTCATGTCTGAGGGCAAATGCCACATAAGGTCATTGTTTTTTCCAATTCCACCTTCTAAATCAATAGCAACAATTAATGAAACTTTCATTTTAAATGGCTACTGCCGCTTTAATGTGTGGATGAGGGTCATAATTTTCTAATTCAAAATCCTCGTATTTGAATGCAAAAATATCTTTGACTTCAGGATTTATTTTCATTTTTGGAAGCGGTCTAAAATCTCGTGCTAATTGTAAATTTGCCTGCTCTATATGATTTGAATACAAGTGAGCATCTCCCAAAGTATGAATAAAGTCGCCTGGCTTTAAATTACAGACCTGAGCAACCATTAAGGTCAACAAGGCATATGAAGCAATATTAAAAGGAACACCCAAAAATGTATCAGCACTTCTTTGGTATAACTGACAACTCAATTTCCCATCTGCAACATAAAATTGAAAAAAAGCATGACAAGGAGGAAGCGCCATATTCTCAATTTCGGCAACATTCCAAGCAGAAACGATTATGCGTCTTGAATCAGGATTAGTTTTTAACTGAGAAATAATATTGGTAATTTGATCAATTTGCCGACCGTCTGCACAAGGCCATGAACGCCACTGAGAACCATATACCGGTCCTAAATTTCCATTTTCATCAGCCCACTCATCCCAAATTGAAACATTGTTCTCTTTTAAATACTGGATATTTGTTTCTCCCTTTAAAAACCAAAGTAACTCGTGAATAATAGACCTCATGTGCACTTTTTTAGTTGTTAAACAGGGAAATCCCTCGTTTAAATCAAAGCGCATTTGGTATCCAAAAACTGAAATTGTCCCAGTACCTGTTCGATCTTCTTTTTTTGCTCCCTTGTCTAAAATATGATGAAGTAAATCGTGATATTGTTTCATAAAATTATTGAATTCTCAGAGACGAAATTACTTTAAAATCTTTTACTAAATAAACTGATTTAACACCTTTTTCTAACAAGTTACTAACTTTTTTTTAAAATGAATAAGTTCTATAATCTTTATGGATATTAGGAAAATTCACTTTTTTTTTATTCCATTTTAAAAAAAATTTAATTTTGTTTAATCTTTTTTATAAAACATTAAACATTATTGTTTAACTTTACATCATAAATGTTAAACAAAAACTTTTTATTATGTCAACTTTAGAATTTAATGATGCCTTAATTGGAATTGAAAACAACCTAAAATCATTTGCTTTAAGTTTTACGCGCAACAAAGAAGATGCTTCAGATTTGACCCAAGAAACGATGTTAAAAGCAATTGTTTATCGTAATTATTACACTCCCCAAACAAATTTTAAAGCATGGGTTTTTACCATCATGAGGAATTTGTTTATCAATCAATACCGTCGAAAGGTAAAATCTAAAACAATTTTTGATAACTCGAAAGATTTATTTTTAATTTCAAATTCTGCAGGTCATGAAGAAACTGCTTTAGAAATTATTTCTGAAAAAGAAATTAAAAGTAAAATTCGTACTTTAGGCGATGAATATAAAGCTCCATTTGAAATGCATTTTCAAGGTTTTAAATACAAAGAAATTGCTGATGAGCTGAATATTCCAATTGGCACAGTAAAAAGCAGAATTTTCATTGCACGCAAAAAATTAAGCGATTTACTTCCAGATTACTCGTTTTCTGAAAATTAAATGGCAAAAAAAATTACTATTCTCGGTGCCGGTATTTCTAGTTTATCTAGCGCATGTTTTTTAGCCAAAGAAGGTTATGACGTGACTATTCTTGAAAAGAATGCAACTATCGGCGGAAGGGGAAGACAATTTTCTGAAAATGGTTTTACCTTTGATATGGGTCCAAGTTGGTATTGGATGCCTGATGTTTTTGAACGATTTTATCAGCAATTTAACCATACCTCATCAGATTTTTACGAGTTAAAACGACTTGATCCTTCCTACAGAGTTTATTGGTCAGATCAAAGCTATACAGATGTTCCAGCCAACATGAAAGAAATTGAAAATTGGTTTGAATCTTTAGAGCCTGGAAGTTCCAAAAAACTTCAGTTATTTTTAAAAGATGCTAAGTACAAATATGAAGTTGGCATGCAGGACTTAGTTCACAAGCCAAGTTTGAGCATCTTTGAGTTTGCAGACAAAAGAATTTTAAAGGGTTTAATGAACATGCATTTGTTTTCTTCCTTTTCAAAATATATCCGAAAATATTTTAAGCATCCAAAAATCCTATCACTTCTTGAGTTCCCTGTTCTTTTTTTAGGTGCAATGCCCAACGAAACACCTGCGCTTTATTCTTTGATGAATTATGCTGATATTTCACTTGGAACTTGGTACCCAAAAGGTGGCATGTACAAATTTGTAGAAGCTTTTGAAAAAATAGCAAAAGAACAAGGCGTCAAAATTAGAACAAACGCTGAAGTCACAGGTTTTGTAATTGAAAATGATAAAATTATTGCTGCAAAAGTTGGGGAGGAAATTGTTGAAGGAGATATCTTTGTTTCCGGAGCCGATTACCAACATACTGATGAAAAATTATTAAAAGAAAATGCAAACTATTCTGATAAATATTGGGACAAAAGAACCATGGCACCTTCGTGTTTATTGTTTTATGTTGGAATTAATAAAAGAGTGACAAATCTTCAACATCACAACTTATTTTTTGATGAATCACTTGATTTTCATGGCAAAGAAATTTACAAGGATCCAAAATGGCCAACAGCTCCGTTATTTTATCTTTGTGTTCCCTCTCTTTCAGATGCTACTGTTGCTCCTGAAAATTGCGAAAATATGTTTTTCCTAATTCCAATTGCGCCAAATCTTGAAGACTCAGAAGAAATTAGAGAGAAGTATTTTACTATTTTACTTGAACGTTTACAAAAATTAACAGGAAATACAATTAAAGAAAATATTGTTTACAAAAAAAGTTATTGTATTTCTGACTTTAAAAAAGATTACAATGCATTTAAGGGAAATGCTTACGGCTTAGCAAACACATTAATGCAAACCGCTATATTGAAGCCGAGATTAAAAAGTAAAAAACTTTCAAATTTTTATTATACTGGTCAATTAACAGTTCCTGGTCCAGGCGTACCTCCTTCAATTATTTCTGGTGAAGTTGTAGCGAAAGAAATTATCAAAACACATAGCTTAAATTAAGTTTATGAAACAGATATTCGACGATCTTAGTCAACAAATTAGTGAGATAACAACAAAAAAATACAGTACTTCATTTTCTCTAGGTATAAAATGTCTTCACTCAGATTTACATAAACCAATTTATTCAATTTATGGTTTTGTTCGATTTGCCGATGAAATTGTAGATTCCTTTGAGGGTTTTGATAAAGCAGAACTTTTGAAAGATTTTAAGATTCAAACATATAAAGCAATTGAAAGTAAAATTTCTTTGAATCCAATTTTAAATAGTTTTCAGTGGGTTGTAAATAAATACGACGTCCCGCATGAATTAATTGAAACGTTTTTAAATTCCATGGAAATGGATCTTGAAGAGAAAACCTATGACACGGAAAATTATGAAAAATACATACTTGGCTCTGCTGAGGTTGTAGGACTAATGTGTTTAAAAGTATTTGTTGAAGGGAATGATGCTGAATATCAAAGACTAAAACCAAGCGCAATGAAGCTAGGCTCTGCCTTTCAAAAAATTAATTTTTTACGGGATTTGAATGCTGATTTTAAAGATCTAGGTCGTAGTTATTTTCCAGGAATAGACATGAAAGACTTTAATTCAGGCATTAAAAGGCAAATCGAAGAAGACATAGAAAAAGATTTTATAGCTGGATATAAAGGAATTTTAGAATTACCTCGAAAAGCAAAATTTGGTGTTTATATGGCCTATAAATATTATTTCAAATTATTTAAGAAAATAAAATCTACTGAACCAAATGTTATTCTCAATGAGCGCGTTCGACTTCCTAATTACAGAAAAGCACGCATCCTTCTAACTTCAATTATTCGTCTTAATCTCAACCGACTCTAATGAATCCAGATTATGTTGTTCTTGTTGATGAATTAGATCAAGAAATTGGTGTAATGGAAAAATTTGAGGCGCATGAACAAGGCAAACTGCATCGTGCATTTTCTGTATTTATATTTAATGATAAACACGAATTATTATTACAACGTAGGGCTTTGGGGAAATACCACTCAGAAGGATTATGGTCAAATACCTGCTGTAGCCATCCAATGCAAAGTGAGGAAATAATTGTAGCAGCTCAAAGAAGGCTCAAAGAAGAAATGGGAATGAGCTGTGATTTAAAACACACTTTTAAATTTATTTATCATGCTGAACTCGATAATAACTTAAAAGAACATGAAATCGACCACATTTTAATTGGATTTTCTAATGAGACACCACATCCAAATCTCGAAGAAGTGATTGCTTTTAAATGGCTATCGCTGGAATTTCTTAAAAAAGATATTGAAATAAACCAAAGTTCTTATTCTGCTTGGTTGAAATTATTAATTAGAAATCATTACTCACAAATTTTAAAAAATTTAAAACCATGAGGGTTTGTAGAAGAGCAACATTTAATGCTGCTCACCGCTTATTTCGTAAAGATTGGTCAGACGAAAAAAATAGTGCTGTGTTTGGAAAATGTAATAACCCTAATTTTCACGGCCACAATTATGTTCTCGAAGTATGGATTGAAGGAGCTATTGATACAGAAACTGGTTATGTAATAGATTTAAAAATTGTGAAAGACCTTATTAAAAATGAAATTACAGATCGTTTTGATCACAAAAATCTAAATTTAGACTGCAAAGAATTTTTAAATTTAAATCCAACAGCTGAAAATATTGCAGTAGTCTGTTGGAATTTACTTCGTGCAGAATTAGATTCTAAATATGAATTGAGTATCAAACTTTGGGAGACCGAAAATAACCTCGTAGAATATAACGGCCAATAAATTACTTAAATCAAGAAAAATGACTGCTCTTTTTTGGCATAGACGTGATTTAAGAATTAATGATAATAAAGGTCTTTTTGAAGCTTTAAAGCAAAATGGGATTGTCCATCCAATTTTTATTTTTGATAAATCCATCTTAGATAAATTACCAAATAATGACCAGCGCATTTTATTTATATACCAGGAAATTAAAAGTCTAAAAAAAAGCTATCAAAATCTTGGGTCGGATTTATGGGTTTACTATGGTGAACCTTCAGAAATCATTCCGAAAATAGCACAAGAATTAAACTGCTCGTCAGTTTATTTTAATAATGATTATGAGCCTTATGCTCTACAACGAGACCAAGAAATTCAAGTATTATTAAATAATATAAAAATTGAATTCATCGGAAATAAAGACCATGTTATCTTTGAAAAAAATGAGATCTTAAAAGATGATGGAAAACCCTATACAATCTTTACTCCTTATTCAAGAAAATGGAAGGCAAATTTAAAAGAAGAGGACCTAAGAAAATATTCCATAGAAAAATACAGTGGAAATTTAGTCCAAAAACAACAAGAAGAAGCCTTAATTACTCTTGAAGAGATGGGTTTTGAATCAAAAGTTTTGCATGATTTTCCAGATAGAATTGCCAAGAACGAAATTTTAAATAATTATCACCTTTCTCGCAACTTTCCTGCTGTGAAAGGAACTAGCAAGTTAAGTCTTCATCTAAGATTTGGAACGATTAGTATTCGAAAGTTGGCACTAATAGCTCGAGAACAAAACGAAACCTACCTCAACGAGTTAATTTGGCGTGACTTTTATCAAATGATTATTTTTCACTTTCCAAAAAGTGCTGAAAATTCATTTAAAGCGCAATACGACAAAATTATTTGGGAAAAAAATGAAGCCCATTTTGATTCTTGGTGTACTGGAAAAACAGGTTATCCTATAGTTGATGCTGGAATGCGAGAATTAAATGCAACAGGCTTTATGCACAACAGAGTTAGAATGGTTGTAGCTAGCTTTCTCACAAAACATTTGTTGTTAGATTGGCGCTTAGGGGCCGCCTACTTTGCTGAGAAATTATTGGATTTTGAACTTGCCAGTAATACTGGAGGATGGCAATGGGCAGCAGGTTGTGGTTGTGATGCCGCACCCTATTTTCGTGTATTCAATCCGCAAGCGCAGCAGGAAAAATTTGATAAATCTTTCGAATACATTAAAAAATGGGTTCCAGAATACGGAACAAGTTCTTATCCTGAGCCAATTATTGAACATAAATTTGCAAGAGAGCGAATTTTACAACGATTTAAATCTGCATTAAACGAAACCAATGCTTAAAATAGAAGATGCCTGTCCAATTTTTGAGTTGCCAAATCAATTTGGAGAGACTTTAAAAATTAGTGAATTGTTAGGCAAAAAAATACTTGTTATCTTCTTTTACCCAAAAGATTATACTTCTGGTTGTACACTAGAAGCTTGTGCTTTTAGAGATAATTATGCTGAATTTCAAGGTTTAAATTGTGAGATTATTGGTATTTCGTCGGATAATGAAGACCGACACTTAGCATTCTCAACAAAATATCTCTTAAACTACACCCTACTCGCTGATTCAAATAAAAAAGTACGAAAAGCATTTGAAGTTCCAACAAATTTATTTGGTCTAATTCCCGGAAGAGTTACATACGTAATTGGCTTGGATAAAAAAATTAAAGCCATTTATAATTCACAAACAAATCCCTTTGGTCACATTCAAAAAGCCTTGGAAATAGTTAAGGTTCTGAATTCCGACTCATAAAATAATTTATTGGTTATTTTAAGCGTCTTTTTGCCTGCCACTGACACAAAATGTGTAACTTCACGAAAATTTATTTAGTAATGGACTCAGATTTAGAAAAAGTAAGTTACGCAGTTGGAATGAGTATTGGAGAAAGTTTAAAAGCCCAAAACTTAGAAGACATTGATACGAAAAAGCTTTCATTAGCTATGGATACTATTTTCAAAAATCAAGACCCACTCTTTACACCTGAGGAAGCGAACGGTATTATTCAAGCTTATCTTGATACAAAAAAACATGCAGCTTTTGGAAGTCTAAAACTTGAGGGTGAAAAGTTTTTAGAAAATAATAAATCAAATAAAGACATTCAAACCACAGAATCTGGATTGCAATATGAAATCATAAAAAGTGGAAATGGCAAGAGGCCTTCAAAAGTAGATTCAGTAAGCGTGCATTATCATGGAACCCTTATAGATGGAACTGTTTTTGATAGTTCAGTAGAAAGAGGGACACCTGCTAGTTTTGGAGTTCATCAAGTAATTCCTGGGTGGACAGAAGCATTGCAATTGATGGATATTGGCTCGAAATACAGATTATTTATACCACAAGAATTGGCCTATGGTGCAAATCCACATCCCGGTGGACCAATACAACCATTTAGTGCGCTTATTTTTGAAGTAGAATTATTAGAAATTAATTAAAAAGAAATATGAAATACCTATCATTTATTATCTTAAGTTCACTGATTTTTTTTAGCTGTGGAGAAAAGAAAGATACTAGTAAGCCAATTGAATTTAAAAATCAAAAAGAAAAACTTTCCTATATTCTAGGAGCTATCAATGCAAAAACACTATCTAATAGCGGTGAAGCATCTTTTAGTCAACTAGATAAAGAACTCTTAATCAAAGGATTTAATGAAAACTTGAATGGTAATTCAACAGAAGAGTGCTTACAAACTCTACAAAAATTATTTGGTGCAACTTATCAAGATTTTAATAAGAAGTATGTTAAAGAAGGATCGCTTTGTATGGGAAGAATGACAGGTTACGCATTTTATTTTGATATTAAAAAACTAGGTGGTTTAAACGATGTAGATCTTGAATTTGTGAAACGCGGTTACGAAGATGGACTTTATAAAAGAGATACCGTGACATTCAAAGAAAAAGAAATGCAGGAAGAAATGCAAAATTTTATTGTCAAATTGAACGAAATAAATGGCGAAAAAATGCTTGCAAAAGCAAAAATATTAAAAGGTGCTGAAATTTTTGAAAATGGCATTATTATGGAAACTTTACGTCCTGGAAAAGGAACACAACCTTCGGCAACCGATGATGTTAAAGTTCACTATATCTTAACTTCTGCATTAGGTGATACCGTTCAAAATTCGTATACCATGAAAAATGAAGCCGGAATTATCGAAGCTGTGCCCTTGCAATTAAGTGGTGGTGTAATACCAGGTTGGTCTTACGTTCTTCCTAAAATGAAAAAAGGAGGTTTGTACAGAGTTTATATTCCTTGGGACTTAGCTTACGGAGAGCAACAAGGACGAGAATCACTTTGTTTTGTAATTGAGCTAATTGATCACGCAAAAACTGGAAGCTTTGTAAAACCTGAAATCAATCCAAACGTACAATAAATAAAATTTTAAATATTTACACTTATGCAAAAAATCAAGAAATACCTCTATTTTATATTTATTAGTTTGGGTTTAATCGTCCTAAATTCATGTAACGAAAAAATTGAATTAATAGGGGATTTCGTCGAAACTGCTGTGGTTTATGGCTTATTAGATCAAGCTGATTCACTTCATTATATAAAAATAAATAGAGCTTTTATTGGGCCTGGAAACGCTTTAGAAATTGCACAAATAGCGGATTCAAGTTATTTCACTAATGTAGAGGCAACCATATCTGAATATCTGAATGGAAATCTTACAAGATCATGGTTGTTGAGAGATACTATTTTAGATAATAAAGATCCTAATGGCGTTTTTTATGCTCCCGAGCAAAAAGTATATTACTTTAAAACAATGCCAACTGGATTCAATGGCGTAATTCAGCCATCCTCAAATCCACAAATGACTTCTTTAAATCCACAAGCAATTTATAAAATTGACCTTGTTATTAATAATGGCGCTTTTTCTGTTAGCGGAGAAACTGAATTGGTGCATGGTATAACCTGCAGTAATGGACCTAATTCAAATTTAAACTTGAAGTTTGCTGACAATCCTGGAGAATATAAATCTACAGGAATAACAGTTTCATCAACAGGAAATTCTTATGTTTTAAATACACAACTGAAGATGGCTTTTTATGAGTGGGAAGGCAACACTTTTTCAAAAAAATCATTCTTTTGGAATCTTGGTGAAGCAGATGTTCAACCATCAGATGAAAAAGTATTTACAGCAAATGGAGAAACATTTTATGATTTAATGAAAAGTAATTGTACTGAAAATTCAACTATTTCAAAAAGAACATTTAAAGGTGTAACTATAAAAATTACAGGTGGAGCGGAAGAACTCTACAACTTCATAGCAGTTAATAAGCCTTCATCAGGCTTAGCTCAAAGCAAACCTACATATACAAACCTCACAGCAACAAATGGAAAGAGAGTGATTGGTATTTTCTCTTCTCGTCAAACAGTTGAAATCGACCATCCTTTTTATTCTCCTACAGGAGGCCTTCAACAGACAATCAATAGAGCACTTGATAACAAAAGCACAAGAGAACTTTGTATCGGCTCTAAAACTGGATTGTATTTATTTTGCTCCAATCATCCTGGAGACATAAACGCAACATCTTTTCCTTATTGCCCAAACTAAAGATTTAAAAATATAGGAGTTTTCTTATTTTTACACTGTGAGTGAAAGACAAACTTTATTTGCAGATGTTTTACTGCCCGTTCCAATACACCAGGTTTTCACCTATCGTGTACCTTTTGAACTGAATAATTCAATAAAATTTGGAGTCCGGGTAATTGTACCTTTCGGCAAAAACAAATTACAAACAGGAATTATTACAAGAATACACGAAGAAATCCCAAGTTCTTACCAAGCGAAATATATCGAACATCAGTTGGATGAACGCGCAATTATCACTGAAAACCAATTGCACTTTTGGCAATGGATTTCTTCTTATTATAT
Source organism: Crocinitomicaceae bacterium (assembly GCA_044358215.1). Taxonomy (GTDB): domain Bacteria; phylum Bacteroidota; class Bacteroidia; order Flavobacteriales_D; family Crocinitomicaceae; genus UBA952. The sequence goes on along the minus strand of JBIKOE010000051.1, from coordinate 1,506 downwards.
GGCGCCTTTAGGAGATGTAATGAATGCCGCATTGCCCTCTAATTTTAAATTAGCAAGCGAAACAATTCTTGTTATTCACCCAGAATTTAGTGCAGAATTAGACTCCTTAGATGAGAAAGAACAGATAATTGTTGATGCGCTAAGTGCAAAAGATTCTCTCGACTTAAAAGAACTTTCAGTAATTCTCGGAATAAAAACAATTCAACCACTCATAAAAAAAATGATTGAAAGAAGAATTGTTATTTCAAAAGAAGAAATCAACCAGCGCTATACACCAAAGACACTGACATGTATTTCATTCTCTGAGGATTTTTCAAATGAACAAAATTTAGCTCAATTATTAGAAGAAATGGAGCAAAATGCACGTACGCAAAAGCAATTTGACACACTCTTAATTTTAATAAAAGAGGCAATGGATTGCGGTTCTATACTTACTCCAATTCCTAAAAAAATACTACTTGAAAAAGGAATTAGTGCATCAGCACTTTTAACATTGGAAAAAAGAGGTGTTCTTATTTCTGAGCGTTATCAAATTGATAGAATAAAAAATAAAATAGATGCCTCGAATGTATTTAAAGAGTTAACACAAGCACAAGCTCTTGCTTTAGAAGAAATTAAAAGTGCATTTGAGACAAAAAATGTTGCCTTATTACATGGTGTTACAGGCTCTGGAAAAACTGAAATTTATGTTCAGCTTATTCAAGAACAATTAGACAGCGGAAAGCAGGTTTTATTTCTTCTACCAGAAATTGCCTTAACAACTCAATTAATTCAACGCTTATCTTACTACTTTGGAGCACAAGTTGGAGTTTATCATTCGCGGTTTAATCAAAATGAACGAATTGAAATATGGAACAAAGTACTTGAAAATAATGCAGAACAATTTCGAATTATTTTAGGTGCTCGTTCTTCGGTTTTTCTTCCATACCAAGACTTGGGATTAATTATCGTAGATGAGGAGCACGAAAGTTCCTTTAAACAATATGATCCTTCTCCACGATACAATGCAAGAGATGCAGCAATTATTCTAGCAAAGCAATACGGCGCAAAAGTATTACTAGGAACTGCTACTCCATCGTTGGAAACATATTACAATGCAAAGACAGGCAAATTTGGGCTTATTAATTTATTAGAGCGATATAAGGGACTAGAGCTCCCAGAAATTATTTGTGCCGATTTAAAACGCGAGCGAAAATTAAAAAATATGCAAGCGCATTTTTCATCTCTTTTAGTCGATGAGATGAAAATAGCACTCGATAAAGGTGAGCAAATAATTTTATTTCAAAACCGCAGAGGATACACACCACTTTGGTCATGTGAAATTTGTGCCTGGACTCCAAGATGTATAAATTGTGATGTTTCATTAACCTACCACAAACACAGTAACTTGTTAAAATGCCATTACTGTAGTTATTCATCAGCACCTGTTGGATCGTGTCCATCTTGTGGAAGCAATCGCTTAAAAATGCTTGGTTTCGGAACGGAAAAAATAGAGGATGATTTGGC
>JBIKOE010000050.1:0-12843 GCA_044358215.1 Crocinitomicaceae bacterium | reverse complement strand
AGGATAAGTAATGGATGCTCTGATTGCTTCATTCAAATTACCAGATCGAAAAACAACACTTTTTTTATTTAAAACATCCGATGCAACAGAACGAAATGGTACAAAAAGGGAATCAAAATCTTCCTTGAAAGCTGCACTGGTAATTCCCAAGGAACGCAGCATTTCAAAATCCATCAAAATAGGAGTAATGATACTCAATGGAATTGATTTTCGTAAAATACTATCGCGTGAAATTGAAAAATTAAAGGTACTAGCATTTGCATCTTCTTGGCGGTATAAAAAGTGATGTTTTGCATCTAAAACACCTGAAGTCATATATTTAAATTCTTGACTTAATACAAATACTTCAATTTCTTCCGGAGAATAACCACATGCATACAAACTACCAACTAAAGCGCCAGACGAACTTCCTGCAATAAAATCTATAGGAATGCCTCTTTCCTCTAGTGCCTTAAGAACTCCAACATGAGCAATTCCAGAAGCGCCACCACCACTTAATACTAATCCAACGCGCTGCTGAGCACTTGTAAAGAATGCAATGATGATAAATAATGGGGCTAACAGGTAGCTGAGTCTCGGCAATTTTGTTATTTTGTACAAAGTTAGAGTATAAAAATTTAAAATGAAATCAAAAGAAACGACAAGCGAAAAAGAACTCAAAATAACACTAAAATGTTTTTTTGGATTTGAACAAACATTGGGAGAGGAACTAATTGAATTGGGTTACGATAAAATAGAATTTTTAAATCGTGCTGTAAGAATCAATGGCTCATGGGAAGACGTTTATTTTCTCAATCTATATATTCGCTGTGCAATTTCTATATTAGTAGAAATAGAACATTTCTTTATAAAATCTGAAGATGACTTATATAAAAAAGCAGCTGGTATTTATTGGAATGAGATTTTTTCTGCAAACAAGACATTTGCTATTAAAGGTGCAGTTTTTTCGACTCTTTTTAAGAATACGCACTATCCATTTTTAGTTCTTAAGGATGCAATTGTAGATTGTTTTAGAGAAATACAAAATGAACGTCCGAACATTGATCTAAAAAAACCTCAAGTTCTTTTTGACTTGTATATAAAAGAAAATGAAGTTACAATATCTGTAAATACGAGTGGACTTCCGCTTTTTCAACGAGGATACCGAGAAGAAGTTGGCGAAGCGCCTCTAAATGAAGTAGTTGCAGCATGTCTAATTCGTCAATCAGGATGGGATAGAACAACAACCTTCATGGATCCATTTTGTGGATCTGGAACAATTTTAATAGAAGCTGCTTTTTTAGCAACTGGAATACCCTCAAATATTGAGAGGCAGCATTACGCATTCAAAAATTTAAATAATTACGATGAAAAGCTTTGGAATGAGATTTATGGAAGCGCACCGCGCATTGTTAGGTCTTTGCCCTGTGAAATTATTGGTTCAGATATTTCAGATGAAATGATTCTAAAAACTAGAAGAAATCTTCGCAGCATGAGTTTTGGGCGCTTTGTAAAAACTTCTGTGCTTCCCTTTGATCAAGTTACAAAAACAGAAGAAAAGCTCTTTATATTAACTAATCCACCTTATGGTGAACGAATGGAAACAGATATTCCTGAATTATATGATACTTTAGGAACTTGGATGAAACATTCAATGACAAATTCTGAAGTATGGATTATTTCTTCAAGTGAGGAGGGATTGAAAAGTATTGGCTTAAAACCTACGAAAAAAACAAAAGTTTTTAATGGCGATTTAGAATGTAGCTTTAGGAAATTTGAGATTTACGACGGTTCCAAAAAGGCTAAAAATGAAGAAAGCTACTCCGAGGAATAGCTTTACATTAAATTGTGAGCAGTAATTTATCTTTTTGATAAAGGAACGTATTCTCTGGAAGTTTCACCAATATAAATCTGTCTTGGTCGACCAATAGGTTCTTTATTTTCAGTCATTTCTTTCCATTGAGCAATCCATCCTGGAAGTCTGCCAAGTGCAAACATTACTGTAAACATTTCGGTAGGGATTCCAATTGCTTTGTAGATTATTCCAGAATAGAAATCAACATTTGGGTATAGATTCCGAGATTTAAAATACTCATCTTCCAAGGCAACTTTTTCTAGTTTTTTAGCAATTTCCAATAATGGATCACTAATGCCTAATTTTTCTAAAACCTCATCACATGTTTTCTTTATTATATTAGCCCTCGGATCGAAGTTTTTATAAACTCTATGACCAAATCCCATTAATCGAAAAGGATCTTCTTTATCTTTTGCCTTTAATATCCATTTATCTACATTTCCACCATCTTTATGGATTTGTTCTAGCATTTCAATTACTTCTTGATTTGCTCCTCCATGTAATGGTCCCCAAAGCGCAGAAATACCAGCCGAAACTGATGAATATAAATTTGCTTGAGAAGACCCTACCATTCTTACGGTTGAAGTAGAACAATTTTGCTCGTGATCTGCATGAAGAATAAACAATTTATTTACCGCACTAACAATAACTGGATCTATATGATAATCTTCCGTAGGCATAGCAAACATCATGTGAAGGAAATTCTCACAATAATTGTAATTATTTCTTGGATACATGACCTTGTGTCTTATTGAGTTTTTATAAGACCATGCCGATAAAGTTGGTAATTTTGCTAATATGCGTTGAATTGTTAAGTCTTTAGCTTCTGCACTTCTATTCGGATCGAGTGATTCAGGATAAAATGTAGCCAACGAAGAAACCATAGATGATAAAACTCCCATTGGATGAGCTTGGGCAGGAAATGCCTCAAAAAATCGCCTCATGTCCTCGTGAACTAGGGTGTGCTTTTTGATTTTTGTTTCAAAATTTGTTAATTCAGATTCAGTTGGTAATTCTCCGTAAATAAGAAGATGAGATACTTCCATAAAAGATGCTTTCTCTGCTAATTCCTCAATAGAATATCCTCTGTAGCGTAAAACTCCTTCTTCACCATCTAAAAATGTGATAGCACTTTTTGTTGCTCCTGTATTTTTGTAACCTGTATCTAAGGTAATATAACCAGTTAATTCCCGCAATTTTGAGATATCTATGGCTTTTTCATTTTCAGAACCTTCAACGACAGGTAATTCGTAAATCGTACCATCGAGCTCTATTTTTGCAATTTCAGACATGTGTTTTTATAAGTAATTTTTTAATAATTGTATCGTCTATAAAAGTACGAACTTTTTCTAATAAAAATAAACAGAGAATATGAAAAATTTATTAAAAAATTAAAAATAATTTGAGTTCGAGCTTATAAGTTCTTTAGAACGTAATCAAACATCATTGTAAACAAGTGATTACGTGTGTTCCCACCATAAATTCCATGATTTCGATCTGGATAAATAAATAAATCAAATTGTTTATTTGCTTTTACCAGAGCATTAATCATCTCCATAGAATTTTGGTAGTGAACATTATCGTCCGCGGATCCATGAATTAAAAAGAATTTTCCTTTCATTTTATCAACAAAATTAATCGGTGAATTTCCATCATAACCTGCTTCATTTTCTGCTGGAGTTCGCATAAAACGCTCAGTGTAGATATTATCATAATACCGCCAATTTGTTACAGGTGCAACTGCTATTGCCATTTTAAAAACATCAGCTCCTTTTGTGATTGCTAAAGAAGCCATAAATCCACCATAACTCCAACCCATTATTCCAATTCTATTTCCATCAACATAAGGCAATTTTGTCAATTCCTTTGCTGAATTAATAATATCTTCTATTTCAAGTTTTCCTAATTCTAAATAAGTAGATTTTTTAAATTTCGTTCCCTGATACATTGTACCTCTTGGATCTACCGAAAAAACAATGTATCCTTTTTGTGCCAATAACTGATGGTACATAAAATCTGAACCATCCCATGAATCAAGGACTTCATTGTGTCCCGGGCCTCCATAAACATTAAAATAAACGGGGTATTTTTTACTCGGATCAAAATTTGGAGGTTTAATCATCCAAGCGTTTAGAGAAATACCATTTGCATTTATTTTTAAAAATTCTTTTTTGCTTAAGTTGTAATTTTTCAAGCGTTCATTCAATTCATTATTTTCTTGTAAAATGCGAACAAGAGATCCATCATTTTTACAAAGTGAAATTTTAGACGGTGTATTTCCATTTGAGTAAGTATGAATAAAGAACTTCATGCCCGATAAAAATTCCGCCTCATTGTAACCTGCTTCCTTTGTTAAATCTATTTTATTTGTTCCATCTAGCTGAATGGAATAAATTGATTTTTGTATAGAAGATACTTCAGCTGAAGAATAATAAATGGTATTGCTAGATTCATCTATTCCCAGAAAATCAATCACATCCCAAGATCCTTTGGTGATTTGTGTTGCTTTTCCATCAAAACCTAACTTGTAAATGTGCTTGTAGCCATCTACCTCACTTGCTCTAAGAATGGTTTGGCCATCCTTTAAAATTAATAAATTGTCATCGACATCGATATAAGTATCAGAATTTTCTTCAAAAATAATTTTGTGCTTGGGCTTCCCTTTAGTTAAATCAATTAAATGGTACTTCAAATTATTTTGATGCCTGTTCATCGTTTGAAGAATCAATTGATTAGAAGATGATGACCAATTTAATCTCGGAATATACTCATATTCACCTAGGGTTAAATTGCTAATTGCACCAGACTTTACATTTGCTAAATGTGCTGTAACTTTACTATTGTCTTCGCCAGCTTTTGGATATTTATATTCGTAATGTTCAGGATAAAGGTTTCCGTAAGTTTCTAAAGAATATTCTTTAACAGCTTTTTCATCAAAGCGCAAAAAAGCAATTGTTTTACTATCGGGAGACCAAGCATATGCTTTCGTTATTGAAAATTCTTCTTCATAAACCCAATCTGTCGTTCCATTGATTACCTTATTACGCTTTCCATCCAATGTTAATTTTGTAATTTTTCCAGTTTGCAGGTTTTTAACAAATAAGTCATTTCCATAAATGTATGAAACCATTTTTCCATCGGGAGAATACTCCGCCAAGGTCTGAGGATGATGTTTTTCGTCAAGTGCTTCTAATTTTTTTGTTGCAATGTCAAATAGAAAATATTCAGCTGTGAAACTTCTTCGGTAAACTGCTTGTGTAGCAGTTAAAAATAAAATTTTTGTTTCATCAGAATTAAATTCATAATCATCGTACTCAAGCATCTTTGAGTTATAGACTAAATTTATAGAATCTACCAGTGTCTTTCCAAGATCTGAAGCGTCTAATATGTCATATTTTAGAATGGATAAATCATTACCTGGTTTTGTATAATGGGTTCCATTGTTCATTGATTTAAAACCGGCAATTCCCTTTGAAGAAAATTCGTATTTTTTCCATATTTTTTCAATTGAAAGCTCTTGAGCAACAATTTTAGTAAGACATAGAAAGAAAAAGGCGCTAAAAAAAATATTTTTCATGAGTGTAAATTTACTTGCCGAAATTAAGATTTTTTTTTTCACTTAATGCCAAATTCAAACATTATTGACTCACAATCTTAAGAAATGTTAACAAAAAATTAATCACAAAGCAAAAAAAAAGAATTAAATTTGTCTCATAATTTTTTGAGTGAACTCCTAGAGGCAATTTTTATGCTAAAACCATTCAAAAAAATGAAATTACTTGTTAAAAATTATTTTTTTACAAAGATTCAAATCGTTTATTCATTTATCTAAATTAATCCTTATGAAAAAAAATCTACTATTATTATCATTTTTCGCTGCAACTTTTTCTTTTGCTCAAAATTGTAGTCAATTATTTATTTCTGAATATGTTGAAGGATGGTCTAATAATAAGGCTCTAGAGATATACAATCCTACTTCTACTCCAATTAATTTAAGTCTGTATTTTGTAACACGCTATTCAAATGGTTCCAGTACGGCTACTGTTGCTAATTCAATTCAATTATCGGGGACAATTGCCCCCTACGATGTTTATGTAGCAATTATAGATAAAAGAGATCCAGATGGTGAAGGTCAAGAGGCACCGATTTGGGATTCTTTAGAAGTAAGAGCTGATGGCTTTTATTGTTCAGATTACAATACATCTAATTCTTTTTATTGGAATGGAAATGATGCAGTACTACTAGCAAAAGGAACGCTTCCATCTTTGTCAACAACGCTTATTAATCCCACAAATGTACCTGGGTTAGTTATAGTTGACATCATTGGTAAAATTGGTGAAAATCCAGCAAATTCAAGTGGTTCATCAACTGGGAATGATGGGGCATGGTCTTCTACTTTTCCTTACAATAATGGAGCAGGTGTATTAATTACTAAGGATCACTCCATGATACGAAAAAGTGGTATTCAAAAGGGTGTAAATACAGTGGTTTCATTTTTTAATCCATTATTAGAATGGGACTCTATACCTCCTGTAATTGTTCGACTAGATGCAAATGGAGATACTTTATTTGGAACCACTGGAAATCCAATTTTAGATGGCAATTGGTCATCTCTAGGTTCACATGATTGTTCTTGTAATTCTTCAGGAATAAATGAAACAAAAGAAGTCGAATTGACGCTCTTTCCAAATCCAACTGATGGATTAGTTAATTTGAAAAATGCTGAAAATATTCAATCTATTCAATTGATAAGCTCACTAGGTCAGCAAATATTTTCAAATTCTTACTCTAATAAGCCACTTATTGTACTTGATTTAACGGGTAATAAAGGGGTTTATATTTTGAAAATAACGATGAAAAATAATTCTCAAGTTATTAAAAGGGTAATTTTAAAGTAATTACTTTATCAAAAACAACCTTATATTTTTTCATTTACTATGAAATCTTATTTTCTACTCTTTTTCTGTGGTTTAATTTTTTGTGTTTCAGGACAAAATATTGAAATAAATAATAAAGGGAACTTATTAATTAAAGTTAATGGATTAGATAGCGAGGATCTTATTGTTGGTGCAAAAGTTGTAGCTACTAGTAAGTCTGACCCAAATAAAATTTATAAATCCATTACAAAATTCGATGGTAGTTGTTCTCTTTTGGATATGGAATATGGCCTTTATTCATTAAGTGTAAGTATGATTTCTTTTGATCCTGTTATACAAATCATAAATATAGAAAAAGCCTCAACATTCTTAAATGTTATTTTAGGAGGCAATCAAGAATTAGAAGAAGTGAAGGTAATTGGTAACTTAGTAAAAGAGGGGAATGTTCCGGTAGCTTTGACCAAAATCTCTCTTCAAAAAATTACTGAGGAATTAGGCTCACGAGATTTGCCAATGTTGTTAAATGGAACTGCCGGAGTTTATGCCACTCAAACAGGAGGTGGAGATGGTGATGCAAGGATAAATGTCCGTGGGTTTGATCAACGAAATGTCGGAGTAATGATCGATGGTGTACCAGTAAATGACATGGAAAATGGCGCTGTTTATTGGTCGAACTGGTTTGGTTTAGATGCTATAACTTCTCAAATGCAAGTGCAAAGGGGATTGGGAGCAACCAAAATTGCAATGCCTTCAATTGGTGGAACAATTAACATCTTGACTTCTGGAATCGGAAGTAAAAAAGGTGGTTCTTTAAAACAAGAATATGGAACTGGAAATATGCTTCGTACCACTTTTGCGTACAATTCAGGGATGTCTAAAAAAGGTTGGGGATTCACCGTTTCAGGTTCCTATAAACAAGCAGATGGTTGGGTATATGGAACTCCAAGCCAAGGTTTTTTTGGTTATGGAAAAGTATCTAAAAAAATTAAAAATCATTTAATAACACTTTCAGCATTTGCAGCTCCACAAAGACATGGTCAACGTTCATTTAACCAAGCAATTCAGTATTTTGATGCTGAAAAAGCAAGAGGGTTATGTGTTCAAATCGATTCTTCTCAATTTCTTTTTAATGAGGGAATTCGCTTCAATCAACATTGGGGGTATAGAACAAATGCGGATGGAGAAAAAGAAATTGTAAATGAACGTTTGAATTTTTATTCAAAACCGCAAATTACACTAAAGGATTTTTGGAAAGTGAACGAAAAGTTAGCTGTATCAAATCTTATGTATATGTCAATCGGTAGAGGTGGTGGCACTAGTATGCTAAACTCAACTGGTATTTTGAGAGATTCAACAGGCTTAATCAATTGGGATTTAATTGAGCAAGAAAATAAAGTTAATTCTTTATTCGGAACACCAAATATCAATCCCCAATACAGTGCAACTGAAATTCAGTCAAATCAAATCTTATTAGCAAGCATCAACAATCACTTTTGGACAGGATATCTTGGGCAATTTAATTATACGCTATCAAAAAAAATGGAGATTTCAGGTGGCTTAGATGTTCGCTACTATGAAGGAAGACATTACCAACAAGTGCAAGATTTATTAGGGGGAGATTATTTCGTTAGTACAGCTAACAATAATTCTGCAACTGCTATGATGCGTGTTGGAGACAAAATCGCAAAAAATACGTTTAATGCAGATAGAATGGGAATTGTTCAATGGACAGGAGCTTTTGGACAAGTGGAATATACAAGTGATAAATTCTCCTATTTTGTCAATCTATCGGGGATTATAAATGGCTATAAAGGTGTGGATTATTTCCAAAAGAAAGTATTAGAATTTGAAGGATGTCAAGATACTGTTTTGAGAATTGGTGCAACTGACACAATACTATACAATGGAGTAAGCTATAATGCTTCCTCTGAAGGGTTAAAAGATTATGCTACTGATTGGAAGTTTATCCCTGGGTTTACCTTGAAAACTGGATTTAGTTATAATGTTCATAATAATGCAAATGCATATGTAAATTTAGGATTCTTAAACAGAACTCCTCAATTCTCTAACGTAATTGATAATAACTCAAACGAATTTTTCGGTATTATATCTAATGAACAAATTTTGGCCTTTGAGCTTGGTTACAATTATGCAAGTGAAAAATTTGGAGTAAATATAAATTCTTATTATACAAATTGGAGAAATAAACCAGTGCCTTACGGAGTGCAGGTCCCAGATCCTCAAGATCCAACAGAATTTATCCGGATAAACATTAACGGTATGGATGCTATTCACTTAGGTGGAGAAATTGATTTCGCATATAAAATAAATGATAAGTTATCAGCTGAATTAATGTTTTCTTATGGTGATTGGTTTTGGAATTCTTCAAAAACAGTTATAGTACCACAATATGATTCGCTAGAAGTTACTTTTGATGCTAAAGGAGTGCACGTAGGTGATGCTGCACAAACTGCACTTGCGGCTTCTTTACGATATGAACCAATTAAAAACTTGTATTTCAAAATTCAAGCGCAATATTTTGATCGATATTATGCGAATTTTGACCCATTCTCTCTAAAAGATGAAAATGGTGGAAGAGAATCTTGGAAAATGCCTGCTTATAGTTTAGTTAATCTCTTTGCTGGATACAGATATCCATTAAAATCAGTTACATTTATAGCGGGTGGTTCGATTACTAATTTATTAAACACCTCTTTTATTTCCGATGCGACGAACAATCAAAACGGATCTTTTGATAACTTCGACGCCAATTCAGCAACAGTTATGTTTGGCGGTGGCTTTCGATTTAATGTTTCACTAGGCATACAATTTTAAAAACTAAAAAAAAAATAATGAAAAACCTACTACTTCTATTTACCTTAAGCTTATGCTTTATGAGTCAAGCTCAAACTATTTCTGATATCCGTAATTTATCTATCGGAACCAGCGTAACTGTTCGCGGTGTTGTATCCAACGGAACAGAATTGGGAGCCATACGCTATATACAAGATGAAACGGCAGGAATCGCTTGTTACGGAACGAATTTATCCAGTATTGCGGTAGGTGATTCCATTACAGCAACAGGTGTTTTGTTTGATTTCGGCGGTTTGTTGGAATTGTCTCCAACAACTACATTTACGAATCACGGACCGGTTATTCCAAATTCACCACTCATAATTCCCATTTCAAGTGCAGATGAATTGCTTGAGGCACAGCTCATCCGTTTTGAAAATGTAACTTTTGTACAAACTGGAACCTTTGCGATAGGTAATTCCACGGTTCAAATCACCGATGGCAACAGTACTTTCGATGTTCGAATAAATGGTTCTACCAATATAGATGGATCAGCTATACCCACAGGACCTGTTACAATTACCGGTTTATTAGGACAATATAATATGAACTACCAAATTATACCTCGTTTTACTTCAGACATTGTGGCCTATGTTGCTCCACAATGGGAAATCAATGTCAAAATAAACGGGTCCACCGTTCTGAATAACGGCAGTTATGTGATCGGAAACACCGGCAACAATACGCTGACTATTGAAAATACAGGAACACAAGCACTAAGCATTAGTTCCACCTTAATCAGTGGTGTAAATGCTTCCGAATTCAATACAACTTTGAGTAGCGCTTCTGTTTTGGGATTAGGTTCGCAAAGCTTCCCCTTAACCTTTACTCCAACTGCTAATGGTTCGCGCTTTGCGACCATCACTATAGCTAACAATGACATTGATGAAAATCCATACATCATAAATCTTTTAGCCGTTGGCTTAGACAATTTAGCTACAGAGCCTAACTCTAATCCAACGAATCTTAACTTTAGTAATATACAAGCATACACTTTAAGCGGAGCATACACTGCGGCAAGCAATACTGAAAAATATTTGGTGCTTTGGAGCAAAGGCGCGCCAGTTTCAGGAATACCAACTGATGCTAATACTTACCTCCGAGGAGATATTATCGGCAATTCAAAAGTAGCATACCTAGGTGCAGGAACTTCTTTTATTCCTAGAGGTGTAAGAGCAAACCAAAACTATTATTTTGCAGTATATGCCTTTAATGGTCCAGCAGGATTTGAAAACTACAGAACTACAAGTCCAGCGACAGGAAACTGTACTTCAACAGGTTTGAACATAGGCTCTTATTATTCGGGTATCTCAACGTCATCCTCAACTTTCATTGCAGACCTATCTACCTTAATCGGACCACATAACTTTATTAGTTACTTTAACTACAAACAAACTGTGATGAACCAATTCGAAGTGCGCGATACGACAGGTGGACAATCTTTTGTTACCTGTTCTTATACAGGAGAAAATAAAGTTTTTAATGATCCTTTCGACTGGACAACTACTGGCTATTCTAGAGAACATACTTTTTGTCACTCTTGGATGCCAACTTTTCCTTGCGACAATCCTGAGCAAAATGAATATACGGACCAACACAATCTATATCCAACTAATTTTGCTAACGCCAACGCTTACCGAAGCAATTTACCGCTCAATGAAATTACAGGCAATGTTTTGTTTAATTATTTGGAAGGAAGTGTAGGATATAATGGTTCTCAGATGGTTTATGAGCCAAAAGCTTCTCAAAAGGGAAATTCTGCCAGATCTATTTTTTATATGGCGACAGCTTACAACGGGCAAAATAATTTAAATTGGGCCATACCCAATTACCAAGACCAAGAAATCTTGAAGACGTGGCATTTTTCTGATTTACCAGATTCCTACGAAATTGCACGTCAAGAATATATTTACAGCGTTCAAGATAACCGCAATCCTTACATCGATTCAATTAATTATGCCTGTCATGTTAGTTTTTCCAATATGACTTATTTGGACATTGACTGTAATGTTGGTTTAGAGGAACAACTTCAAAGTAATTTCTCTGTGTTTCCTGTTCCCTCCAAAGGGAAAGTATATGCGCAAGTAAATGGGACAAACATTACTGAATATACGGTGACTGATTTATTAGGAAGAATTGTTGTTAAAAACAAATCTGTAAGTCTTCCTGTATTGGAAATTGACGGGCAAAACCTAAAATCTGGAAAATACCTAATAGAAGTTACTACAGAATTCGGAAAGACCAAAGGTTCATTCATCATTGAATAATGATTAAGCTATTGTGGGTCGTTTTTATTGTAGCAAGCCTTTTTGCCTGTTCTTCCCACATAAGAATTCATGAACTATCTAAAAAAAGTAAGGTAGACGCATCTATTTCTAGCTCCTTAAAAATTGACGAACTGATTCAGCCCTACAAAGATTCACTTGACAAAGAAATGAATCAAGTAATTGGTTTCTCAAAAGATAATTTTGAAATTCAACGACCTTCTTCCTCACTAATGAATTGGTGCGCTGATGCTATTTTTGCGAACCAGACAAGAAATATAAAATTAGCACAGCCTATTTTTTGCTTACTCAATACTGGAGGTTTGCGCTCTACAATAGGCAAAGGAACAGTTTCTCTGGGTGATATTTATAAGTTAATGCCTTTCGACAACACAATTGTTTGGGTTGAACTTCCAATAAGTTCTATAGCTGAGATTGAAAAGTATTTAAGTCAATCTGGAGGTGAACCAATAGCAAATGCTAAATTAGAAAATGGAAAATTGCTAATAAATGGAAACAATGAAAAAATGACTCATTTTTGGGTTCTTACCTCAGATTATTTGATGAATGGTGGAGATAAAATGAGTTTTTTTGAACAAAGAACAAATGCAATAATGAATGGCAAACTTCTTAGAAATGCATTTATTGAAGAAGTAAAAAGTCAAGATACTTTAATTTTTAATGAAGAATTAAGAATAAAATAATGCGCGTGTGAAAAGAAGAAATTTTATCCAAAATATAGTTTTAGGAACAGGAACTCTACTTGTTTCACCTTCACTTTTTAGTCAAGAAAATCTGAAGAAAAAAAGCCGCCTTGTAATTTTGCATACAAATGATACACATTCAACAATTGAGCCTTTCCCAAGCAAGCATTCTAAATTTCCTAACATGGGAGGTGTTTCCAAACGCCACACTATTCTCCAAAAAATAAGAAGTGAAGAAGAGCATGTTTTACTATTGGATGCAGGAGATATTTTTCAAGGCACACCTTACTTTAATACTTTTAATGGAGAGC
>JBIKOE010000049.1:0-13210 GCA_044358215.1 Crocinitomicaceae bacterium | reverse complement strand
TTCCGGCTGGATTTGGATAAACACTAAGTAAAGATTCTTGATTTTCTGCTAAGCCTAACTCTGAATTATCCTTGTAAACACGAATATAATCGATTTGCATTTCTGCAGGAAAAATAGTGCTTGTAGAAGGTGATCCAGGCCAATTTCCACCAACTGCAATGTTTAATAAGATGAAAAATGGCAAGTGGAACTCTTCTTTATTTCCAATTCCATTTGTGATATTTACACTATAATATGGATTATTATCTACAAGCCAAGTCATTGTCGTAGGTGTCCAAACAAATGCATACTGGTGAAATAAGGTAGGGTCTAAACCATAAGACCCACCGTGGTATCTGTGACCAAGACTGTCAAAATGGAAAGTGCCATAATTTTGGTATTCATTTCCAATGTGCTCCATAATATCAACTTCTCCGCACGCAGGCCAAGATACTTGGCTAATATTTGCTCCCAACAACCAAAATGCTGGCCAAAGACCTTGTCCCATTGGAACCTTTATTCTCGCCTCAATTCGCCCATAACGAAACTCGAATTTACCTTTTGAAATCATCCGAGCAGAAGAATACTGACTATTAAATATTGGTTCATTTTTTGCCCTTATTTTCAATAAGCCATTTTCAATAAAACTATTATTCGTAGAATTTGTATAGTATTGGAGTTCGTTATTACCCCAACCGCTTGCACCAATCTCGTGTGTCCAGTTGGCTGAATTAATTTCTGCTTGCTCAAACTCATCATTCCAATAAAGAAAATACTGTGCTTGAGTTGTAAGTATAATAAAAGTAAAAATGCTTAGGAAAAAAAGTCTCATTTAAGTTTAATTTTTAGTTTTTTATCAAGCGAATGGTTTGAATTTCTTGACCAGAAATATAATTTAGAAAGTAAATACCACTGTCAAATTTTTCTAAATCAATACTTGTTTCAGATCCATTTAGTAAAAGTATTTCTTCCCCTAAAACATTGGTAACATTTTTAAAATAGATTCCATTTTCAGAGCTAATCATAAACTTTCCGGTCGAAGGATTTGGAGAAATTTTAACATCCTTGTTTTCAAAATAGGACAAACCAGCACCAGGACAAGTTGAGCAGCTTTCGTAACAAACTGCAGGTAAACTTGTAGTAGCGGAAACAATCATATAACGATTTGTAAAGCCATTGTTTGTAAAAGTACATGCAGCATCTTCAACTGTAAACTGTTCTAGAGCAGACCAGCCATCAACAGAAAAAAGATATTCAATGGTATCATTTGCTAAAAGCATAGTCGTTTCCCAAATATCATCAGAATTAACATCTGTCATTGGATTACAGCTTCCGCAAAACTGATTGAAGTTGCCATTTAAGAAAACACCAGTATTAATAGTACCTGTATAATTTGACATATCTACTTTAAAAGTTACAGAACTTGATCCATTACACGCAGTACATAAGCCATAACAAACAGGATTAAGATTCATAGGAGCATTTCCAACCGTCAATGTACGATTAGTATATCCAAAAGCTGAAATAGTACAAGGAGAGCCCTGTAACAAAGCTTCCTGACCAGTCCAAGCATCATGAGAAAATTTATACTCATACGATCCAGCTGCAAGAAGAATTGTTGTTTCCCAAATTCCATCAGAGTTTGCATCTGTCATAGCGTTACATGATCCGCAAAAACCATTAAATGTTCCATTTACCTCAGGAATTGTAAAGCCGGTTTGCTGTGTCATGTCTACTTTAAATGTGACAGGAACTGGAGGTGCTACGCAGGTTGCAGAACAAGAATTCCAGCAGACAGTTGGAAGAACCATGGCGGTTGTACCTACAGTTAAAAACCGGTTTGTAAAACCACTATTGGTTACGGTGCAAGAGCTTCCAGGGATTAATTGTTCCCCACTATTAACCCAATTATCATAAGCAAATTTGTATTCATAATCTCCAGGCAATAGCGCTATTGTAGCTTCCCAAATACCGTCGCTATTTGCATCTGTCATAGGATTGCAGGTTGCACCACACCAACCGTTGAATGTGCCATTTACTTCAGGAGTTGTAAAACCTGTTTGTTGTGTCATATCAAGCTTGAAAGTGACATTTGTTTGAGCAAAAATACTAAAGCTAGATAGTAAAAAAATGCTGATAATTTGTAGATTTTTTTTCATTTTTTTCATTTTAGAATGCTAAGTTACTAATTATTTATTGTAAATAATACAATAAGTATCTGCTATTAAATTGTAATCAAAATTAAACAATCAAAAATAGAAAATGTTTTTATATATAAATTAAAACTCATTCTAGAATAGAATAGACACGAATCAAAAACACTAATTCATAAAAAAAGCCGCTTTTAGCGGCTTTTCAAATCTATTATTTTTTTAATTTTTAAAAATTTGGACAACTTTAGAATAATTTAAAGAACTAAGTTTCAAATAATAAATTCCTCGAGCCACATTAGAAATATCGATTATGTTTTCTAGAGCAGTAAAGTCAGCAGAATAAATTGCTCTTCCAGAACCATCTGTAATGCTAGCAGTTAAATTAAGTTGCTCTGAATTCATAATTGAAAACAAGCCATTTGATGGATTTGGCTGAACAGAAATTCCCATCTCAGATAAATCTTCTAAACCAGCGCCCGTTATCGTTAAGATCAGTTGCTCCGTTACACAATTTTCAGTTGTTCCTGTATAAGTTCCAGATGTGTCATATGTTTGACCAGTATTTGACCAAGTATACGAATCAACAGCAGAAATTGTAAGAGAATTAATTGAATTAGGAGTGACACTTACTGTAGCAGTTCCTGTATTTCCTGTTCCAACTCCTCCACCAGAAACAGAGACGATTGAATAGGTAGTTGTTGTAAGTGTTGGAGAAACAGTTAATAATACTGGGCTTGTTCCACTTGATGAATAGTTATTTGTGCCATCTGTAATTACAACAGTGTAAGGTGATGTTCCACCATTAATTTCAACACTTAGGTTTGTTGAATCACCAGTACAAATAGCTGAGGAACCAGATAAAATAGAAGAAGTTGGACCTATTGGCAATGGATCATACATCATTAAGTCGTCAAAATAATAGGTCTTTTCTCCTACACTTGATCCAGCAACAGCAAAATTCATGAAGACAGATGCTTTAGTATACATAAACAATGGATTAAATGCCGCAGTGGGTGGCACAGTTGGGGTATTAAAATTAAAAACCAAAGTCTGCCAGCCGTTTGCTACTGTTGTTGTTGCTTCTGTCTCAACAGATTGAGTTGGGTCAGCATGATTTTCAACTTTCAAGCGAACTTGAATGCCCGCATCTGGAGACCAAACCTTTAAAGACATTAAGGTATTTGTTGTAGAAAAAGGAACTGGACTTGCTAATCCTAAGGCTGCTGCTGCAGTTATTGTAGTTCCAGCCCAAGGCTGTGCTGAGGCAGACTTAATTACTTTAACTACTGTATTCGCAGAATTTGTTGGGTCTGTTACAATCGTTGATGCTTCAGCTCCTTCAAAACCAATAACACCATAATCAACCGTATTTCCTTCAAAAGTAACTGGTAAATTCATTTGTGTTAAAAATGGGCCTGTTGAACATGCAGTACATGAGCCATAACAAACTGTTGGAAGAACCATAGCTGCTGAACCAACAGTTAAAGCACGATTTGTATTTGTTCCTGTTGTAATTGTACAGCTAGAGCCCGGTATCAATGATTCTTGTCCAGTCCAGTTGCTGTATGAAAACTTATATTCATACGATCCTGCAGCAAGTGAAATTATAATTTCCCAAATACCATCAGAGTTTGAATCTGTCATAGGAGCACAAGATCCGCACCAATTATTAAATGTTCCATTTACTTCAGGAATAGATCCTGCAGGCATTGAACTTTGGTTCATATCAACCGTAAATGTAATTGGAACAGCTGTTCCACCACCAAGAGTCGTCTCAGATACAGATACTGGAGTTGAGAACAACTGATCTGCAGTGTTGTATTGGTATAACCAAAAAGTGTAATTTGTTGCTGCTTGAAGACCTGTAACATTAAAGCCAAATGGACCAACCCCATTTCCGTCGTTAGCTGTCGTTCCAAAAGTATATTCAGAAGCAGTTTGCGGATTCATAGGAGCAGAAGCTGTTGGCGAATAGAATAAACGATAAAGAATGTTGTTTCCGCCAACTTGATTGGGGCCACAAGCTACAAATATACTTGAAGTAGTTGGAGAATTAGCGACTAATCCAGCTGGTTGAAGAGGAGATGTAGGAGAAACACCACAAGCTAAACAAGAGTTCCAACAAACACTTGGAAGAACTATAGCTGTTGAACCAACAGTTAAAGTACGATTTGTTGTTGTGCCGGTAGTAATTGTACAGCTAGAACCAGAAATAAGCGTTTCTTCACCACTCCAGTTGCTATATGAAAACTTATATTCATACAATCCTGCAGCAAGTGAAATTGTAGTTTCCCAAATACCATCAGAATTTGCATCTGTCATTGCATTACAGTTTCCGCACCAATTATTAAATGTGCCATTTACTTCGGGAATAGATCCGGCAGGCATTGCGCTTAGCGACATGTCAACATTAAAAGTAACTGGGACAGGCAGTGATGGGCCTGCCATCATTAAGTCGTCAAAATAATAGGTCTTTTCTCCTACACTTGATCCAGCAACAGCAAAATTCATGAAAACAGATGCTTTAGTATACATAAACAAAGGATTAAATGCCGCAGTGGGTGGCACAGTTGGGGTATTAAAATTAAAAACCAAAGTCTGCCAGCCGTTTGCTACTGTTGTTGTTGCCTCTGTCTCAACAGATTGAGTTGGGTCAGCATGATTTTCAACTTTCAAGCGAACTTGAATGCCCGCATCTGGTGACCAAACCTTTAAAGACATTGAGGTATTTGACGCAGAAAAAGGAACTGGACTTGCTAATCCTAAGGCTGCTGCTGCAGTTATTGTAGTTCCAGCCCAAGGTTGTGCAGAGGCAGACTTAATTACTTTAACTACAGTGTTCGAAGAATTTGTTGGATCTGTTACAATCGTTGATGCTTCAGCTCCTTCAAATCCAATAACACCATAATCAACCGTAGTACCTTCAAAAGTAACTGGTAAATTCATTTGTGTTAAAGATGGGCCTGTTGAACATGCAGTACATGAACCATAACAAACACTTGGAAGAACCATAGCTGCTGAACCAACAGTTAAAGAACGATTTGTATTTGCTCCTGTTGTAATTGTACAGCTAGAACCTGGAACCAATGTTTCTTGTCCTGTCCAAGTACTATATGAAAACTTATATTCATAAGAACCTGAGTTAAGCAGAATTGTTGTTTCCCAAATACCATCAGCGTTTGCATCTGTCATAGCGTTACAAGACCCGCACCAATTATTAAATGTTCCATTTACTTCTGGAATAGATCCTGCAGGTAAGCCACTTTGAGATACATCAACCTTAAATGTAACTTGCGCTTGAGTTGGAGGTGGAGGAGTAACACCACAAGCTGAACATGAGCCATAACAAACAGTTGGAAGAACCATAGCAGTTGACCCTACAGTTAAAAACCGGTTTGTAAAACCACTATTGGTTACGGTGCAAGAGCTTCCAGGGATTAATTGTTCCCCACTATTAACCCAATTATCATAAGCAAATTTGTATTCATAATCTCCAGGCGATAGCGCTATTGTTGCTTCCCAAATACCATCGCTATTTGCATCTGTCATAGGATTGCAAGTTGCACCACACCAACCGTTGAATGAGCCATTTACTTCAGGAGTTGTGAAACCTGTTTGTTGAGTCATATCAAGCTTGAAAGTGACATTTGTTTGAGCAAAGAGACCTAAGCTCGAAAGGATAAAAAGACAAAATAGTAAAGTAGTTGTTTTCATAATAAGATAATTTAAATTTAATTTTTGGCTAATGTATAAAATAAATTATTGTATATTGTACAATAAGTTAAAATTAAAAAAAAGTCATTAATTCTAAAAGAAAGCAAGGGAAAAATGCTTTTTAAAATTTTACAGCGCAGTAAAACAGAGAAAATCAATCTAAACGGAAGGTACTTTTTAAATTTTCGACAGAAATAATAAAATTTCCTTTTTCTAAAATCCACTCATTATTTTCTCCCACAAACTTCAAATCAGAAGTATGAATTACAAATTCAAGAGTTTTAGTTTGGTTTGGAAGCAAGTCAATTTTTTCAAAATACTTTAACTTTTTATTTGCTGGAGAAATAGATGCATATTCATCAGTTATGAACCATTGGACAACTTCTTTTCCTGCAATTTTCCCATTATTTGAAACAGTGATTTTTGCAATAATAGAATCGTTTTCTCCTATCATACTTGTTTTGGAAAGAGATAAATTTGAATAAGAATAGGAAGTATAACTCATCCCAAAACCAAAAGGCCATTGCGGATCTATCGCATCATTTTTATTGGTTTTTCCTGATAAAGTTTCGGCATTAACATAATCATAATGCTCCATTACACCGTCATATTTTGGAAAAGTATAGGGTAATTTTCCAGAAAAATTCTTTTCTCCATACAGTAAATCCACCAATGCATTAGAACCATAATCCCCCGGCAAATATGCATTTACTATTGCTGATGCAAGAGGCTCAATTGTTCGAATAATTCGAGGTCTTCCTAACAGAAATACCAAAACTATTGGTTTTCCAAGCGTTTGAAGTTCCTCAACTAATTTCAACTGAGCTTCACATAAATTTAAACTGCGAATATCACCAGGTTTTTCAGTTGCTGGCATTTCCCCTAAACAAACTACAATTTTATCACAAAGTTTTGCTTCTTCTATTACTTTACTTAAATCTACAAGCGCACAATTCTCCCAATTATTTACCAATGTTAGTTCATAACCTTTTTCATATTTAAGTAAGGACGGATCGATTTTATTTTGAAATGCCTGTTTTATATTTTGCGCATTTTGTGAATTAAAACTTGAGTCAACACCTTGCCACGTATGAGTCCAGGAACCATTTTGAAATATTAAATTATCTGCAACCGCGCCAAGCAAAAGGATTTTTTCGTCTTTTTTTAATGGTAAAGTTTGCTTGTCATTTTTTAGTAAAGTAATCGACTCTAATGCAGCTTGTTTTGCTGTTGCTTGAAATTCCTTAGAGCCAAAATCTGGATATTGATCTAATGGGTACATCGGGGTTTCAAATAAACCCAATTTAAGCTTGGCATAAATAATTCGCGTTACAGCATCATCTAAGCGATTTTTACTTATTTTTCCTTCCATAACCGCTTCATGAAATAAGTCTAGATATTCTCTATAATTTCCATAATACGGCACCATACTCATATCTAATCCGGCATTAATTGCCAAGACTATCGCTTCTTTTTGATTTTCTGCAATTTTATGTACCGTATGAAGCATGCGAATATCTTCCCAATCTGATACAGCAAAACCTTTAAATCCAAATTCTCCTTTGAGAATATTAGTAAGTAAGTTTTTATTCATGTGCCCAGGAATTCCATTGACAGATCCAGAATTAATCATTACTGAAAGAGCTCCAGCAGCAACGGCAGCTTTAAAACTTGGTAAGAATAATTCCTTCATTTGACGATCTGGAATCCAAGCAGGTGTTCGATCTCTTCCCGAATTTGGATAACTATAGCCAACAAAATGTTTCATGCACGATAAGACAGAATAGGGAGAATTCAAAGCACTTCCTTGATAACCCTTAACTAAAGCAGCTCCCATTTCACTCGCTAAATGTGGATCTTCTCCAAGCGTTTCAAAATACCTAGACCACAAGGCCTTTCTACCTAAATCAAGGACAGGTGAGAAATTCCAAGGAACTCCTGAAGCGCGTGTTTCATACGCGGTTATCAGACCCATTTTTCTTGCTAATTCTGGATTCCATGTTGCTGAGAGTCCAATTTCCTGCGGAAAAAGAGTGCCGCCAACGATGTAATTTGCTCCATGAATTGCATCTACACCATATATTATTGGAATTTTTACTCGCTTACTAATATAAATAGAATGAATTTGTTCTAAAATAGTTCTCCAAGTTTTTAAATCTAAGGTATTCGCACTGACATTTAATAAGGAACCAATTTTATCTTGCTCAATTAACTGAACTAATTTTTTTTCGTCTAAAACAATAGGAGTTATAACTTGACCTTGATCGTTGGTTTTCAACAATGCATCTAATGTTAACTGACAAGTTTGGGCAATCTTTTCTTTAACAGAAAGATTTTTAACAATGCCTTTTGCCCTCTTTAATAAGGATTTATCAGTATCTTGCGCTTGTATTTTATTAAATGCAAATAAAATTAAAAATAGCAGAAAAGTCTTCATTTGTTAATGTATTTAAGACACTAAGTTAAACATTTTTGTTTTTAATACCTTTTTAATAAGAATGAAGAACTGAAATTGCACCCTAAATTTGCAATAGACAATTTATTTTATTTAATATTGTACAAAATACAAAAACTAAAAATATAATTTTTTGATGCAAAAATTCTTATTCTTTCTATTGTTTTTGCCTGTTGTTTCCTTTTCTCAAGCTAGCAAAGTAAAGCTTTTCTATCAAAATTCACAATGGGATTTACTTGTAAACGATAAAGTATTTTATATCAATGGTGGCGGTGGGACCGTAAAAATGAAAGAACTTAAAGAGGCTGGTGGAAATACAATCAGAACTTGGGGGCTTGAAAATGCACAGGCAATTTTAGATGAGGCACATTCTTTAGGCTTAAAAGTTATGCTTGGATTTTGGGTGCAACATGAGCGTCATGGTTTTGATTATAATGATGACGACAAAGTTAAAAATCAATTAGAAGGATTTCGCTTGGCTGTTCGCAAATACAAAAACCATCCTGCCTTGTTGATGTGGGGAATTGGCAACGAATACGAATTAGAATATTCCAACACGAAAGTTTGGGCTGCCGTAAATGACATTGCAAAAATGGTGCATGATGAAGATAAAAATCACCCTACTTCTACTGTTACTGCGGGAATAAACGCTGAAAAGCTCAAATTCATTATGGAAGTAATGACAGAAATAGATATTTATGGAATAAACACCTATGGCGATATAGAAAATGTCAAAAATATTCTTGCTAAGGGTTCTTTTCAAAAGCCCTATATGATTACAGAATGGGGGCCAAATGGTTGGTGGGAGTCCCCAAAAACTAAATGGGGAGCCGCAATTGAACAAAGTAGTACAGAAAAAGCAAATGTTTTTCTTAGCCGTTACCAACGTTGTATTGCAGCAGAAAGAAAACAGTGTATCGGTTCATTCGCGTTTTTATGGGGACATAAACAAGAACATACAAGTACTTGGTTTGGCTTATTTACAGAAAATGGCTTGCCTACAGAAGCACTGGATGTTTTAGAGTTTTGTTGGTCCGGAAAATATCCTACAAATAGATCTCCAAGTATTGAAAAGGTAAGCATAATACTAAAAGATTCTTCTGATAGTAAAAGTTCCTCAGCAAATGTTTTCCCTGCTAAAGACAAAATAAGCTTCAAACTTTCTGCAAGTGACCTTGATAAGGACAAGTTGACATATTTTTGGGAATTAGCGCCAGAAAGTACAGATTTAAAATCTGGAGGAGATGCCGAAGAGAAACCTGCCGCGATAAACGGTAAAATTTCTGGTAATGGCAAAGACGAAATTATTCTTAAGACTCCACTAAAAGAAGGAAAATACCGTTTGTTTGTTTCCGTTAGTGATGGAAGAAAAATAGCCTATACAAATATTCCTTTTTACGTGGAAAATGATCCAGGTTTAGCAGAAAGACAGATAAGATTTAAAAATCAAACACTGAAATCTTTTGAAGATGAATAAAGTCAGTATTTGCATATTGTTATCTTTCATTGTTTACATTGGAAGTTTATCCGCACAAATAACTTTGGATACTGCGCTATTTAACCCCTTAAATTCAGGTGGTGTCCCTAAAAAAATAGCAAAATCATTAGAAAATATTTCAGTTTCTGGTTTCTATCGTTTTTTAGGAGCCTATTCGAATATGGAGGAACAATATAGCCCAACCAATCTTGCTGACTTTAATCCAAAACAACGCGTTTTTTTAGGCGATGATAGTCAAATTCCACAGTTAATGCTAAACATCGCAGGGCGACCATCAAAAACAACTTCTTTTTCGACAGATTTATATTTGTGGACACCGTTAACTGGGAGCAGTACAGATTATGTTAAAGGACTGAATTTAGGAGTAAATTTAACAGGTTCTCATTCTACAAAATATGGAACATTCTCTGTGAAAACAGGTGGAATACACTGGTATACTTTAAGTCCTTTTACTTTTGCTGCAAATACAGGTTACAATCGCTTTAGTATTTTTGAACGAAATCCTTGGGATCCAACCACTGCAAATGTTCTAGATCGCTATAAGAAGTTTTATACAAATGGTGCTTTATCGCAAGATGTTCGTTGGGGACAACAAGCTTTCCATGGTTTTATTCTTGATGGAATCCGCTTACCAAAAGATTTTTCATTTGCTTTTATGTACGGAAAATCTCAATTTAATGGTGGAACACTACCCACTCCAAATTCGCTAACTGCGGGAAAAATAAGAAAAAACTTTAAAGAAAACTTTGTTAGTATTAACGCTATATCTAGCCGAACGTTTAAAGACAGTTTAGCGCGTTTGTCGCTAGGTTTTAATTTAATTACTTCAGAATTTCTTTTTAAACATAAGAATATTAGTTTCTTGGGTGAGCTTGGCTTAGGAAATTATTTTAGTCCAACAACGATTGGGAAATATGGAGAAGCGATTGATTTAAAGTTGCAATTCTCACCAAAGCTTCTATCGTTCCCACTTGAAGTTCGCTATTTTCAAATTAGCCCACATGTTATAAATAACAATGGTGTATTTTTTAATACCTCTATCCAAGAATACAATGATAATTTTGGAACTGTTGAAAATGAAGGAAGTCAAGTTTCTCTTATTCCTTTTGCAAGTTCATTGGTTTCAATCGGGCAACTTACAAATAATCGTCGTGGAGTAATTCTAAATGCTGATTTTTCAAACAAAAAAAATAAATTAACAATCGGTTACAGTGTTTCGAGCGAAATTATTGGACTTTCAGATAAAATATCCTATGGACATCCCGCGAATAATTTAGCACTCTCACGTTTTTGGCGTTGGGGATTTCCAGCAAATGTTGGACCTTATAATAATTTAAATAAGATATACCGCGGCGTTTATGAGATAGTGCAAATTACAGATTCTATATCAGCAAAAGGATTTAACTCAATCGAAGTAAATTACAAAAGAGACTTTAAAATTTTTGGGCGAGAAATCTTGTTTTTCTATCTCGGAGCTTTTCATAATGTACAGCGTAATTTTTCACCTTTGCCTCGCTATTCAAAAGCTTCTTATTTACAAAGCTATAATCAACAACTAGAATTTTATTATTTACTTTTCCCAAAAGTTGTTCTATCAAATTATTTTGGCTTCGATCGAATAATTGCCAACGAGCAAACAAAGTTATCAGAGGTAAGTTTAAAACCAAAAGATCAGACTGGAAAAAGTTATGCCATTGGGCTCGATTTTTTATTGGCAAAAAATACAGGCTTATATATCCGTCATCGTTGGATGAACTATGAGGACAGAAATTTTTCCTTGGATAGATACAAGGGAACAGAAACCACAGTTGAACTAAAAATATTTTTTTAATATGAAAGCTTTATTATTTATTATTCTTTTTTCAATAGGCCTTAGTGCTTTTTCGCAGGAAGGAAAAAAAGTGCAATTTGTTGGAGGCGCCAGATCCTTAATTTCACAGAGTGATTTTACTTCAAATAAGTTTGGGGGCACTTGTTATCCCGAAGATACTGTTACTGCACCAAAAACTACCGGAGGATATGCTTTAATTGACTTGGGATTTAAAATTAATCCAAATGAGAATACAGAAGTTCTAGGAATGATTCGAATCAATAATCAATTTGGAGGCTTTTATGGAGCTGGAGTTACCTTTGATGTTCGCCAAATTCATGTGAAAGGAGTTGCAGGAAAAGTTCTTCGCTACCAAATTGGAAACATTGACTACAAACTAACACCTTACACTTTTTACAACCACAATCCTGATTTATTAGTTCAATCTCTGGGAATAAATAAAATTAAAGAAGAGGTGCTAAATTATGAGTCTTTCTACAAAAATAACAATTGGCGACAGCAAGGAGCTGCGGCAGATTTCGCCATTCAATTCCCTAAACTCATTCAAGAATTGAAGTTTAATGGATTTATTACCCGATTAAACCCTAGCGCATCAAATGTTTTGGAACGACTATACGGTGGTGGTAATGTCATTATGAAACAAAGTAAATACGTAACAATTGGAGTTAATCATGTGCGCGTTTTTGATTTATTGCAAACAGCAGATAATGATAATGCATATCGAAATGTTGTAAACTCTATAAGCTACGATTTAAATAAAGATGGAGAAAAAATTAAACTCTCCCTAGATGGTGAATCGGGCATGTCAAAGAGTTTTTCAACACAAAATGCTGAAGGAGGATTGAGTGACTTTTTTATCCATGTAAAAGGACAAGTGTCCTTCAAAAAATGTGGCTTAAAGCTAAAAATGGCGTACATGGAAAATGGAGCAGATTTTCGAAGTTTTGGTGCACAATCAAAAAGAATGGACTTCAATCAAGTAAATTCTTTTTATGATCGCTACACGAATTCTCAGATACTTAGACCTTTATCTTATTATGATTTATATAATGACCCTTCGCTTTACAGCAGTAGTATTTCTACGAAAATAATGTCCTTTAATCCTGCTATAAATAATGTTTTGCCTTACGGAATAGCAACTTTTAATAGACAGGGGTTTTATGCGGGATTTAATTATTCAGATCCTAAAAAAATCATTGCTGCAGATGTGACTTTCTACAGGCTTGGAGAAATTCGTGGGCAAGGAACTACACAATTGCGTTCATTCTCATACCTTACATCAACAGTTTCTTTTAATTTATCAAATTGGATGCATTGGAAGAAAAAACAAGTATTACAACTTGGATTGGCATACCAAGAAACTAATCGAAGTAGTCAATTTACCTTTGAACAAATTAATTTAAAATCATTAACTGCTTCACTTGGTCTTGAATTAGAAATTTGTCCTGATTTATATTTATTAGGCTCGGCTTTTTTATTCTCAAGTAAAGGAAATGAATCTATGCCTGTTCGAACTCCTGAAGGAAATATTATTAATTTCAATGAATACCTTGTAGACGGAAGGGAAATAAATTTATCTT
>JBIKOE010000095.1:0-38204 GCA_044358215.1 Crocinitomicaceae bacterium | reverse complement strand
CTGTATAAATGCCCGATACTGTATAAGTTTGACCGTTGTTTGCCCAAGTATATGAGCCAGAAACTCCTGTAACTGTTGTTGTATTTGATGTTTGTGTGCCACTTACATCCCAAACACATGTTGTGTTGTTGAATGCTGCTGTCTGATAACATGCAAGTGTTGGTTGAACAGCTTGTGTTCCTGTTACATCCCAAACACATGTTGTGTTATTGAAGACTGCTGTTTGGTAACATGCTAAACCTGTTGGAGCGGTTGCTTGTGTGCCTGTTACATCCCAAATACATGTTGTGTTATTGAAGACTGCTGTTTGGTAACATGCTAAACCTGTTGGAGCGCTTGCTTGTGTTCCTGTTACATCCCAAACACATGTTGTGTTATTGAAGACTGCTGTTTGGTAACATGCTAAACCTGTTGGAGCGCTTACTTGTGTGCCTGTTACATCCCAAGAGCAACTTGTTGTATTGAAGGTTGCAGTTTCATAACATGCAAGTGTTGGTTGTGTTGGTATTGGTGTAACTGTTACTGTGGCAGTACCTGTGCCTGTGCCTGTAATTCCTCCTGTTACAGATGAGATTGAATATGTTGATGTGGCACTTGGGCTTACAGCTATACTTAATGGACTTGCGCCTGTAGCTGTATAATTATTGGTGCCATCTGTTACTGTTACTGTATAAGGTGCTTGACCACCACTTACTGCTACACTTAAATTTGTAGAGCTTGTTGCACATATTGTTGCATCACCACTCAAGGTAGCTGATAATGAGCCAACTGTATTTAATGGCTGGGAACTTGATGCTGTTACTGCTAAACATGAAGCACAAGTCGTTGCATTGCTTACTGTGCCAAAAGGTTGAATATTAGTAACGGTAGATGCGCCATTTACATAACCCACGACACCACCTGATGTCATTTCCCATACAAAACCAAAGTTGCTGTTTGGTACCCAGTTTGTTGTTGTGGACATTCTAAATGTCCCCATAACTACACCTGAACCTGATGGGATTGCCTGTGCTGTAGCTGAAGTAAAGATTCCGTTGCTTGATGAGAAGTTTAATTTTCTTTGAGATGAAATATAAGGCAAGTCAGTTGTTCCAGTATTTGGCCAGTTTAACCAACCTGGTAGTGTATTATCATTCAATGCCTTCCATGTTATTGTTCCCGTTGTTATACTTGGGGAATGAACTCCACGGACAATCAATGCGTTGAATGTAACAGGGATTGTTCCAGTATTTGTTAAACGGATCTGGAAGTCTGCAGTGCTTGCTGTGGAACTCAACCACTCCATGTCCATTCTGAGTGCTGAAGTTATTGTTAAATTCAATACCTGAGCAACACAGTTAACTTCGTTACCTGTATAGGTTCCCGAAGTTGTATATGTTTGACCATTATTTGACCAAGTATAAGAACCAGACGATGAAATTGTAGTTGTATTTGTTGTTTGACTGCCACTTACAATCCAAGAGCATGATGTTGTATTGAATGTTGCTGTTTCATAACACGCAAGACCTGTTGGAGCTGGTGCCTGAGCACCCGTTACATCCCAAGTACAACTTGTTGTGTTGAAAGTTGCAGTCTCATAACATGCCAAAGCTGGCTGTACTGGCTGTGTACCACTTACTAACCAAGTACAAGATGTTGTGTTAAACGATGTTGTCTCATAACATGCTAATGTTGGTTGTGCTGGCTGTGTACCACTTACTACCCAAGTACATGATGTGGTGTTAAACGATGCTGTCTCATAACATGCTAGTGCTGGTTGTACTGGCTGTGAACCCGTTACATCCCAAGAACAAGTTACTGTATTAAATGAGCCTAATGTCTCATAACATGCTACTGAAGGTGCTGTTGCTTGTGTGCCACTTACATCCCAAACACATGATGTATTATTGAAAGTTGCAGTTTCGTAACATGCTAAACCTGTTGGTGCTGTGGCTTGTGTGCCACTTAAATCCCAAGCACATGTTGTTGTATTGAAAGTTGCTGATTGGTAACATGCTACGACTGGTTGTGTTGGCGTTGCAGTAATTGTTGCATTTGTTGTTGCTACAACTTCAGCACAACCTACTGCAGCGGCTATTGTATATGTTACAGTATATGTTCCTGCTGTACTTGTGCTTGGAGTTATAACACCTGTGCTTGAATTGATGCTCAAACCTGTAGCTGAGGAATAAGCACCTCCTGTTGTACCTACTTGAGTTACCGGCTGATCAGCAGTCGATGAAGCACACCATGGAGAACCAGAATAACTAATTGTTGCAGCTGGTGCTGCCGTTATGGAAACTGATGTTGTAGTTGTTGCTGGAGAACAACCTCCTATTGCAGCAATTGTGTATGTAACAGTGTATGTTCCTGCTGAACTTGTGCTTGGAGTGATGGCCCCTGTACTTGCGTTGATAATCAAGCCTGTTGGGCTTGCAGTATAAGTTCCACCGCTTGTACCTGTTCTAGTTACAGACTGCGCACTTGTAAGGGTTTTACAAAATGGTGAGCCAGCATATGAAATTGTTGCAGATGGAAGCGCGGTTACTGTAACTGTCCGTGTACCAGTAGCATTCGCACAACCAGGGCCACCCGTTACTGTATAAGTCATCGTTGCAGTTCCAGCTCCAACAGGTGAAATAACACCTGTGGAAGGGTTTATTGTAGCAATGGAGGTAGTCCCAGAAGTCCAGGTACCACCAACTGTGGTAGAAGAAAATGTTGTTGTAGCGTTGCTACAAACTGATTGGGTCCCTGATAACGTTCCTATTACCGGAGCTGCTGTAATGATCACTGTTGCTGTAGTTATTACTGCAGAACAGCCTCCTGTTGCAGCTAGTGTGTAGCTTACAGTGTATGTACCTGCTGTACTTGTACTTGGAGTTACTGTTCCTAAAGTTGCACTAAAGGTCAAACCTGTTGGGCTTGCACTGTATGTTCCGTTAGCTGTTCCTACACGAGTTACAGATTGTGCAGTTGTAAGAGTTTTACAGAATGGAGAACCAGCGTAACTAATAGTTGCACTTGGCGGTGTTGTAATTGTTACACTTAATGTTGCAGTAATTGGTGTGCAGCCAGTTCCAGAAGGGGTTGTGTAGGATACTGTATATGTTCCTGCTGTACTTGTGCTTGGAGTTATTGCACCTGTACTTGAATTAATACTCAAGCCAGCTGGACTTGCACTGTAAGTACCTCCTGCTGTTCCAGTTAGAGTTACAGCACGTTCTGTTGTGATTGTTTTACAGAATGGAGCACCAACATAACTAATTACTGCAGTTGGCGCAGCTGTAATAGTAACAGGAGCATTAAATGTTGCAATACCGCAACCACCCGTTTGAACATTTGTTAAAGTTAAGGTTACTGTATATATTCCGGCTATTTGAGTATTTGGCGGTGCAAGTTGTCCAGTCGTAGAGTTTATACTCAATGATGTAGGAACTCTAGTGTAAGTGCCTCCTGAAGTAGGAACTGTACTTCTTGAAACATTAATTGCAGTTGTAAGGGTTTTACAAAATGGATTTCCTGCATAACTAATAGTTCCAGAAGGAATTGGCCCAATGGAAACTGTTGTTGTAGCAGAAACTGCAGGGCAACCAGATGAAGCTGCTACTGCATAAGTAACTGTGTATGCAACTACAGCAGTTGTTGCAGTACTTGTACTTGGAGTTATTGCCCCTGTACTTGCATTGATACTCAATCCTGCTGGGCTAGCAGTATAAACACCTCCTGTTGACCCTGTTTGAGTTACAGGCTGTTCAGTTGTTAGCGATTTACAAAATGGGGCACCTACATAACTAATACTTGCACTTGGTGCTGCAGCAATTGTTATAGTTGTAGTAGCAGAAACAGGTGAACAAGACCCAGATGCTGCAAGCGTGTAGGTTACTGTATATGATCCTGTTGTACTTGTGCTTGGAGTAATTGCTCCAGTTGAAGCATCAAGAGTTAATCCTGTCGTTGAAGAGTAAGTACCACCTGATGTTCCAGTTTGAGTGACAGATTGAGGTGTTGACGAAGATGAGCAAAATGTAGAACTAGCATAAGAAATTGTTGCACTCGGAGCAGTTGTTATTGTTACGCTTGTAGTAACTGATAGTGCTGCACAAGGGCCTGTTGCAGGAATAGTATAAGTAACTGTGTAAGTTCCTGCTGTACTTGTGCTAGGGGTGATTGTTCCTGTACTTGAATTGATGCTCAAGCCAGTAGTAGAGGAGTAAGTTCCTCCTGTCGTTCCTGTTTGAGTAACTGTCTGAGACGTTGATGTTGAACACCATGGTGAGCCCGTATAGCTAATTGTTGCAGCTGGTGCTGGAACAACGGTAACTGTAGCAGATCCCGTGTTACCTGTTCCTGTGCCGCCTCCTGTTACAGATACAATAGAATAGGTTGATGTTGCACTTGGACTTACAGGAATGCTTACTGGACTTGCTCCTGTTGCTGAATAGATGTTTGTGCCATCCGTTACTGTTACTGTATAAGGAGCTGTGCCGTCCGTTACTGCAACACTAAGGTTTGTAGAGCTTCCTGCACAAATTGTTGCATCACCCGTTAAAACAGATGATGACGGGGGAGGAACTACTTGTGGATTTAATAGTTGTGCTGCGGGAGCTGTTAATGTTAAACATGAGGCACAAGTATTTGAACCGCTTGTTGTGCCAAAAGGTTGTATAGTAGTAACAGTTGTTGCGCCATTTACATAACCCACAACTCCCCCTGATGTCGATTCCCAGACAAAACTAAAGTTGCTGTTTGGAACCCATGTTGTTGTTGTTGACATTCTAAATGTGCCAATAACAACACCTGTTCCAGCTGGAATAGGAATAGTGGGAGCTGTTGCTGATGTAAAAAAAGCAGCACTTGAGGAATAATTTAATTTTCTTGTACTTACAGTGTAAGGAAGGTTAATCGTAACATTAGGCCAGCCTAACCATTCTGGAATAGTATTATTATTCAAGGCAAGCCATGAAACAGTTCCTGTTGTTAAGCTAGCAGCGTGAGTACCCCGAACAATAACACTGTTGAATTTAAATGGAACTGATCCTATATTTGTTATACGAACCTGGAAGTCTGCAGTATTTGTGGTTGAACTCAACCACTCCATGTCCATTCTGAGTGATGCATTTATTGATAAATTTAATACTTGTGCTACACAGTTAACATCGTTACCTGTATAGATGCCCGATACTGTATAAGTTTGACCGTTGTTTGCCCATGTATATGAGCCATTAACGCCGGTAACTGTTGTTGTATTAGTAGAAGTTGGTGTTACTGTTACTGTTGCAGACCCGGTGTTCCCTGTGCCTGTTCCTCCACCTGTTACAGATACAATATTATATGTAGAAGTTGATGTTGGACTTACGGGAATACTTACTGGGCTTGCGCCTGTTGCAGTATAGTTGCTAGTACCATCTGTTACTGTTACTGTGTAAGGAGAAACGCCTCCTGTTACTGCTACACTTAAATTTGTAGAAGACCCGGCACAAATAATTGCATCACCTGTTAAAATAGATGATGATGGGGGCACTTCTTGTTGATTTAATAGTTGTGCCGCGGGAACTGTTACAGTTAAGCATGAGCCACAAGTTGAACCGCCAGATATACCAGTTTGTTGAAGAGTGCTTACAGTTGTTGAAGTACCCATATAACCAATTACTGCTGCTGTCGTTTCCCAGACAAAACTAAAGTTGCTGTTTGGAACCCAAGATGTTGTTGTTGAAATTCTAAATGTGCCAATTACGACACCTGTTCCAGCTGGAATAGGAATAGTGGGTGCAGTTGCTGATGTAAAAAAGGTTGCACTTGAAGAATAATTTAATTTTCTCGAACTTACAGTGTAAGGAAGGTTAATCGTAACATTAGGCCAACCTAACCATTCTGGAATAGTATTATTATTCAAGGCAAGCCATGAAACAGTTCCTGTTGTTAAGCCAGCAACGTGAGTACCCCGAACAATAACACTGTTGAATTTAAATGGAACTGTTCCTATATTTGTTATCCGAACCTGGAAGTCTGCAGTATTTGTGGTTGAACTCAACCACTCCATGTCCATTCTGAGTGTTGCATCCTGAGCTCTTAAAAAGCTTGAAGTGAATAAACAGAAATTAAAAAAGAGAACTAATAAAAAAAATTTATTAAAGTTTGAGTTTTTCGTTGATTTCATAACTAATTTATTAATGTAGGATGGTAATTAGGATTAACTTTCAAATTTAAAAAAAAAAATTCAAAAGAAAAATTATATTTTAATTATATCAGAGACATTTTTTTAAAGTAATTAGACTTTTTTTACCCAATAATTTCTTTGGATTTTTTAAGCTATTCTCTTGTAAAAGTAAATTCTCCACCTCCTTGTTTTAAAATCAGTAGATTTTTCTCAGGTATAAATTGTATTTCCACGCCAGCAGGAGAAAATTCAAAACTATCTTTTCCAATTAACTCTAAAGTAAATGAAGGTTGTCCTGTTGCTTGAGCAATTAGGGAGAGATAATCTTTTGTGATACTAATTTTTATTGGTATTTCAGGATTTGCATAAGAGCCCAAGTATTTATCTAAATCCGCAGATGTTAATGCTACAGCATAAAAAGATGGAAGTGAAAATGACTTATCAAAGCAGTCGCTTAATGCTGCAATAGCAATATCATTATTATTAAATCGTGAACCGTTTGATGTCAAAGCAATTGAAATCTTTTCTTCTGGGAATGTATAAAGAAAAGAACTAAATCCATCAATACCACCGGTGTGTCCAAATCCTTTTTTATCGTAAAATGGAACAGAAAAAATACCCATTCCATACCCATCTTCTAATTTCATCATTTGTTCTAAACTTGCAGTATTTATTATTTTTCCTTCAAATAATTTAGTTATAAAAAAAAGCAGGTCTTCTGTCGTAGAAACAATACCTCCAGCGCCTAGTGAAACAGAAGAGTGAGTCTCGTTTTCAAGCTCCCACTTCCCAGAAAAACGATAGGAAGCACACTCATTTTTTGCTAGCTCCAGTTTCTTTCCGAAATAAGTATTTTTTAATCCCTGTGGCTGAATAATTTTTATATCTAAAAGTTCTTCATACGATTTTTTATAAATTTTTTCAAGAATAAAGCTCAATAAAATATAGTTTGAATTACTATATTCTGCCTTGCTATTTGGTTTAAAATCGCTTCCACTTGCTTGAATGATTTCAAGCATTTCTTTTTGAGATTTTAATGTAGTATAATAGTTAAAATAGCTTGTATCATTTGTATAGTTATGAATGCCGCTGCGGTGATTTAACAAATTCCCGATGCTTATTTCTTTAGCACCAGTAATTTTTGGAAAAAAGCGATTGATGTTCTGTTTCAAGCTTAATTTATTCTCTTCAATTGCTTGAAAAATAAGACAAGCAGTAAACATTTTAGAAATGGATCCAATACGGTATTTTGTTAGATTATCAGAAGATTTTCCACTAGCTAAGTCTGCTTTTCCTATTGTCTTGCTGTAGGCAATTTTTCCATTCTCTGAAATGGAAAGCGAGCCCATAAAACGATTATTTTCGTCAAGAATTTGAAATAAACTATCCAGCGCAAGAAACTTTTGTTCTTGTGCAAAAGAGGTAACTGAAAACAGGACAAAAAGAGTGAAAAAATAAGAACGAGATTTCATTTACACAAGTAAATTTAAATAAAAATCAGCGAATCAGGAATTGGAATTTGTGAATATTTTTCAATGCAATACTCGTTCCTCTGGCTACTGCGCGAAGTGGGTCATCGGCAATATGAACTGGAAGTGAAGTTTTTGCACCAATTCTTTTATCTAAACCTCGCAACATTGAACCGCCACCGGCAAGATAAATGCCTGTTTTGAAAATGTCGGCAGATAACTCCGGAGGAGTCATTTCTAAAGCACTCATAATTGCCTCTTCAATTTTTGCAATCGATTTATCTAAAGCATGTGCAATTTCTGTATAAGAAACCATAATCTCTTTTGGAACTCCTGTCATTAAATCCCTACCTCTTACCGCATAATCTTCAGGTGGATTTTCAAGTTCTGGTACCGCAGCACCTATTTCAATTTTAATTTGTTCTGCAGTTCTTTCACCAACAAGAATATTATGTTGTCTACGCATGTATTCTTCAATATCATTTGTAAAATCATCTCCTGCAATTCGAATTGATTTATCACAAACAATTCCTCCCAAAGCAATTACTGCAATTTCAGATGTGCCTCCACCAATATCGATAATCATATTTCCCATTGGCTCTTCTACATCAATTCCAATTCCAATTGCTGCAGCCATTGGCTCGTGTATGAGGTAAACTTCTTTTGCTCCAGCATGTTCTGCAGAATCTCGAACAGCACGTTTTTCTACTTCAGTTATCCCTGAAGGTATACAAATAACCATACGCAAACTTGGCTGAAATAAAGTTCTTCCTGGATTAATCATTTTAATCATTCCACGAATCATATGTTCAGCACTTGCAAAATCTGCAATTACTCCATCTTTTAAAGGACGAATAGTTTCTATTAACTTATGTGTTTTGCCATGCATTTGTTGCGCTTTTCTTCCAATCGCAACAATTTTTCCTGTTTGTATATCTTTAGCAACAATTGAAGGTTCATCGACAACAACCTTATCATTCCAAATAATTAGTGTATTGGCAGTTCCTAAATCAATTGCAATTTCCTGTGTTAAAAAACTAAAAAATCCCATGTTTATTTCTTCTTACTTTTTGTGTGATTTATGCAGGTAAAACGCATTATGATAGCGATAAATTGCATGCAAATGTAAATATACAAAAGTTAATGTTTAAAATGTCGAATTCCTGTAAAAACCATTCGCATTTTTTCTTTGTTGCAATAATCTATTGATAATTGATCTTTTAAAGACCCTCCTGGTTGAATTACCGCATCTATTCCTTCCTTATGCGCAATTTCTACACAATCCGGAAATGGAAAGAATGCATCGCTTGCCATCACTGCGTTTTTAAGGTCGAAATGAAATGCTTTCGCTTTATGAATAGCTTGATTTAATGCATCAACTCGAGAAGTTTGCCCTGTTCCACTTGCGAGTAATTGCCGGTTTTTAACAAGAACAATTGTGTTCGATTTTGTATGCTTTACTAATTTATTCGCAAATAGCAAATCAACGATTTCATTTTCTGAAGGTGCATTTGTTGTTTTTACTTTTAGGTCATCTCGACTTTCAGATTTTTCATCACGATCTTGTACTAAAACACCGCTCAAAATAGTTCTAAATTGTAATTTTGGCAACTTCACTTCTTTTTGAACTAAAATAATTCTATTTTTTTTAGATTTCAGTAGTTCAAGTCCTTCTAGATCATATCCTGGGGCAATTAACACTTCGCAGAAAAGCTCATTAATTAATTTTGCCGTTTTTAAATCAATTTTTGCATTTGAAATAAGAATACCGCCAAACGCACTTACTGGATCTGCTTCCAATGCTAGACTATATGCTTCTTCGATACTTGGTCTTGTAGCAATTCCGCAGGCATTATTATGTTTTAAAATTGCAAATGTTGGTCCTTCATTTTTAAATTCTTCAATAAGGGCTACTGCTGCATCCACATCTAATAAATTGTTATATGAAAGTTCTTTTCCATGTAATTTATCAAATACAGCATTTAAATCCCCGTAAAATTTACCTTTTTGATGTGGATTTTCCCCATATCTTAGTGACTCGAAATTAGAAATACTCTCTTTGAAATAAGTCGAGTCTTCACCTGCAAAATATCGATGAATCAAAGTATCGTAATGAGAGGAAACATGAAACGCTTCAGCCGCGAATTTTTTTCTTTGTTCATATGAAGTAGCGCCGTTTTGACTTTTTAGGAGCTCTAACAATTCAGAATAAAACTTTACAGAAGGAATAATCACAACATCTTGGTAATTTTTTGCTGCAGCACGAATTAATGAAATTCCACCAATATCTATTTTTTCTATATTTTCTTCGTGACTTCCACCAGCTGCAACAGTTTCTTCGAAAGGATATAAATCTACAATTACCAAATCAATTTCGGGAATTCCATGTTTTTGAATTGCTTCCTTATCACTTTCTAGGTTGCGTCTGTTTAAAATACCTCCGAAAATCGTAGGGTGCAGTGTTTTTACTCTTCCGCCAAGGATTTCAGGAAAATTTGTAAGCGATTCAACAGAAACTACGGGGACTTTTAAAGATTCTATAAAGGACTGTGTTCCGCCAGTTGAATAAATAAGCACCTTGTTTTTGTGAAGTTCTTGAACAAGTTCTGCTAAGCCTTCTTTGTAGTAAACAGAAATAAGTGCTGATTTGATTGATTTTAAACGGCTCATGGAAAGTAAAAATGAAGAGTAAAATTAATATAATTTTTTGCTTTTAGTTTCCAATTATCAATTTTAGAGGAATTATTTTGTGCTTGTTAATAGCTTAAAAAATAATTTGGTAGCAATACTTGTAAAAACAGAAAAAATCTTTAAATTTGCTCCCCCTATCAAAGGAATTTTCTTTTAAACGTAGAGAAAATGTTTTGAAATATAAGCGAGAGTAGCTCAGTTGGTAGAGCACGACCTTGCCAAGGTCGGGGTCGCGGGTTCGAATCCCGTCTCCCGCTCGTCGATTGCTCGAGTGGTGGAATCGGTAGACACGCCGGACTTAAAATCCTGTGCCTGTATGGGCGTGCGGGTTCAAGTCCCGCCTCGAGTACAAAGCCCTAACTTAATTGTTGGGGTTTTTTGTTTTTATGAAACTTGTCAATTGGCTTCCACCTTTGACTTGTAGCGAAATCTCGAGTGTTTTTAATGCTCGAGATTTTTGTTTAAGAAGGCGTTTTACAAACATTTTAATAAATGGTACTTTTTTTTAACTTTGCTTCACAAGAATTTATTAGTTTTTCAATGAGCATAAAAAGTTACACTTTTGAAGATTGGTTAAAACGTTAAAAATTTGTTCATTACAATCCAAATTTTTACGATTAAGGGGTTATTTTGTATTGTACTTGGGTTATCATTGTTTTAAACCTTGAATTAGTAATATTATCTAAAACACATAAAATGGACTTTAGAATTGAAAAAGACACCATGGGAGATGTTAAAGTTCCTGCTAATCGCTACTGGGGTGCACAAACAGAACGTTCTAGAAATAATTTTAAAATCGGACCTGAAGGGTCAATGCCATTAGAAATAATTCACGCTTTTGCATATCTAAAAAAGGCAGCAGCACAAGCAAATTGTGATTTAGGGGTTTTAGCGCCCGAGAAATCCGTGTTAATTTCAAGCGTTTGTGACGAGATTATAAGCGGGAAACACGACACTGAATTTCCCTTAGTAATATGGCAAACCGGCTCTGGAACACAATCAAACATGAATTGTAATGAGGTTATTGCAAATCGTGGGCACGAAATTTCTGGGGGGAAATTAACAGATGAAGCGAAAGTGCTTAACCCGAATGACGATGTCAATAAATCTCAATCATCCAATGATACATTTCCTACAGCGATGCATATTGCCGCATATAAAATAGTTGCAGAAAAAACACTGCCTGGCTTAGAACATTTACGAAATGTGCTGAATTCAAAGGTAGAAGAGTTCAAAGACATTGTTAAAACAGGAAGAACTCATTTTATGGACGCAACGCCCTTAACTTTAGGGCAAGAATTTAGTGCTTATGTCTGTCAAATTGATAAATCGATTCGCTGCATCAATAATGCATTAGTAGCAGTTTCAGAATTAGCATTAGGAGGAACAGCCGTTGGAACAGGCTTAAATGCTCCAAAAGGCTATGATGTTTTAGTAGCTAAAAAAATCGCTGAATTAACGCAGCTTCCTTTTATTACGGCTGGAAATAAGTTTGAGGCCTTAGCTGCTCACGATGCAATGGTTGAACTTTCTAGCTCACTAAAACGAAGTGCTGTTTCTTTAATGAAAATCGCAAACGATATCAGAATGCTGTCTTCTGGTCCTCGCTGTGGAATTGGGGAATTAATTATTCCTGATAATGAGCCAGGCTCTTCTATTATGCCTGGAAAAGTAAATCCTACTCAACCTGAAGCGCTAACAATGGTTTGCGCGCAGGTAATGGGAAATGATGTCGTTGTCTCTATAGCTGGGGCAAGTGGGCATTTTGAATTAAATGTTTTTAAACCTGTAATTGCAGTAAATGTTTTGCAATCGGCACGACTTATTGGTGATGCTTGTTTTTCTTTTGCTGACAATTGTGCTGTTGGAATAAAAGCAAATTTACCCATTATCAAAAACCACCTAGAAAACTCACTCATGTTAGTAACAGCGCTCAACACTAAAATTGGTTATTACAAAGCGGCAGAAATAGCAAAATATGCCCATAAAAATAATACAACACTCAAAGAAGCTGCGGTTGGTTTAGGGCATGTTACTTCAGAAGAATATGACGCACTCGTTGATCCCTCTAAAATGATTGGTTAATTTAATTCCATGAATAATATTGTGAAACATAAGCATTAAGGAAGATTTCCGTCGGAATTATAAAGTGGGAAGTTGGCAAATTACTTTTTTTAAATGAAAGAAAAAATAGGAGAATATAAATAAAATTGATATCTTTAAATGTGCCAAGAATGGTTTTTGGACGATTTTACGAACTTAAAAATTTATTATTATGCTGTGTCCTATGCTTATCGTTGCTTTATCTCTTGCATTAATTGTGTTAATGGGAGGTTTGTTTTTATTGGCTTATAGTAAAAAAGAAGCTCTTGGAAAGCTGACTACAATTGCTTCTTATGTTGCAATTATCTTTGGATCTGGCGCTTTTGTTGGTGGTTTAATTTGTGCAACCTTGTGTACTCCGTGCCAAAAATCTAAATGTAGTAATGACAGAATGGAATGTTCCAAAGACAAGAAAGAATGTTTCGAAGTCAAAATGGAACGTTGTGAAAAAGATGTAAAAAATGAAAAGAAAGTAATAATTATTAGAGAATAACTTCTTTTTTATTTTTGGAAGTATTGTTTAGCATGCAAATGACATTCAAAACTTTCATTATAAAGCTTTTAAATCATTCTTAAACTCGCTTGCTTACAAGCCGTTTGCTGCCATTCTATTCGTTAATTCCAAGAATGCGGCAGCGTATTTTTCCTTGAATTTCTTCTCTCTGTTTGAAAGA
This sequence comes from Crocinitomicaceae bacterium, assembly GCA_044358215.1. Taxonomy (GTDB): domain Bacteria; phylum Bacteroidota; class Bacteroidia; order Flavobacteriales_D; family Crocinitomicaceae; genus UBA952. The sequence goes on along the minus strand of JBIKOE010000095.1, from coordinate 25,128 downwards.
TCTATTTGTGTTAGGGCAAACACAAGATAATTGAAATTGCCCCTTGGATTTATTGCTGTGCAACTAAAGTTTTAATTGAGTAAAAACAGGTTTATCTAAAGTTGTGTTCTAAGAAATTCCTAAATAATCCCTATTTTTGTTACTAAAATTAAAAATCCATGTTAAAAATTAAAGTTGCGAATCCTGTTGTAGAACTGGATGGAGATGAAATGACCCGTATCATTTGGAAGTTTATCAAAGAAAAGTTGATTCTCCCCTATTTAGATTTAGATATTCGCTATTATGATTTAGGTATTGAAAAACGAGATGAAACAAGCGATCAAATCACAATAGATGCTGCAGAAGCAATAAAAAAATACAAGGTTGGAATTAAATGTGCAACAATAACGCCTGATGAAGATCGCGTGAAAGAATTCCAATTAAAATCAATGTGGAAATCACCAAATGGAACAATTCGGAATATTTTAGATGGCACCGTTTTTCGCGAGCCAATAGTTATGAAAAATGTACCGCGATTAGTGACAAACTGGACGGCGCCCATTATTGTTGGTCGACATGCATTTGGGGATCAATACCGCGCTACAGATGCTGTTTTTAAAGGGAAAGGGAAATTAACCATGACTTTCACGCCTGAAAATGGGGGCGAAATTCAATCCTTTGATGTCTACAATTTTCAAGGTGATGGTGTTGGCATGGCGATGTATAATACAGATGAATCTATTAGAGGCTTTGCTTATAGTTGCTTTAACATGGCGCTTACAAAAAAATGGCCCCTTTATCTTTCTACAAAAAACACAATCTTGAAAAAATACGACGGTCGCTTTAAAGATATTTTTGAAGAAATATACCAAGCGGAATTTAAAGATAAATATGAGTCGCACGGAATTGTATATGAACACCGCCTAATAGACGACATGGTGGCTTCGGCCTTAAAGTGGAACGGGAACTTTGTTTGGGCTTGTAAAAATTACGATGGAGATGTTCAATCGGATACTGTTGCCCAAGGTTTTGGTTCATTGGGTTTGATGACATCTGTTTTAATCACACCCGATGGAGAAATTATGGAAGCGGAAGCTGCGCATGGAACAGTAACGCGCCATTTCCGAGATCACCAAGCCGGAAAGAAAACTTCTACAAATCCTATTGCATCAATTTATGCCTGGACAAGAGGCCTAGCTTTTCGAGGAAAATTAGATGGTAATCAACAATTAATTGATTTTTGCTTGGGCTTAGAAAAGGTGTGTGTTGAAACTGTAGAGTCTGGTATAATGACAAAAGATCTAGCGGTTTGTATTCATGGCAACAAGGTAAATCATGGAGAACATTACGTTTATACGGAAGAGTTTTTAGATGCGCTAGATGCTGGATTGAAATCAAAAATGAATTAAATTTTAAATGAGGCTTATTTTTTTTCTTTTTATAGCGCTAAACTTGGTTTCTTGTAAAATAATTAGCGTGCTTGCGCCGCTTCATTCAACAATTGCTCCGCCTCCTATAAAACAAGCAGCATCTTCTTTAAATATCCCCGTTGAAATCGAAATGAAAAGTTATTTAAAAATGACAGAAGAGACGCTACCAAAAAAATTTATCGACAGCTTATACCAATGTGAAGGTGTAAGCCTTTCGTATGTTTTTATTAGGGAGCCTATTGATTTTAAGTTTAAAAATTCTAGTATCGATTATGAAGTAGATGGAAAATTTGAATTAAAATTAAATTATTGTCCTAAGTGCCACGAACTTTGGGATAAAACCGGAAGCTGCACCATTCCAAGAGTTTATGTAAGTTGTGGTAGTGGAAATGAAGCTATGCGCCGCGTTAAGGTTGCCTACACAACAAACATTTCCCTCGGAGAAAATTATAAGTTTAAGTCAACGACAGAATTAAAAAAATTCAATATCCTAGACCCCTGTAAGATAACCCTTTTTAAATACGACGCTACACCTGAAGTTGAAAAACAAGTTACAACACAATTAGTTGCCCTAGAAGACTATATTGATAAACAGATTGAGGCGCTTGATGTAAAAAGTTCCTTAAAAGATGTTTGGACCGAACTACAAATAGGGCTTCCAATATCAACTTATGGGTTTTTATATATTCAACCAAAATCAATAGGAATGAGTGAGTTAGAATTTAAAAACAATAAGGTTTTTTTAGACCTACACTTAGCTGCTTACCCCTTTGTTTCTACTGAAGAGCAAAAAGAGAAAATTAGTGCATTGCCCCCATTGGAAAAAGCTGGTGGAAAAAGCGGATTTAATTTAAACCTCGACATTCGCGCTTCTTATGATTCGCTTTCTGCTTTTGTAGGGAGGGAATTTGTGGGGGAAGAGTTTGATTTTAAAGGAAAGAAAATATTTGTCACAGGAATCAAAATCAGCGGTGCGCAAGATCAAAAACTCGTTTTTAAAATGGATTTTGATGGTGTAAAAAAGGGAACTGTTTACTTAACTGGAATCCCAATATTAGATACAATCATGCAAAAGATTAGTATTAAAGAGTTGGATTTTGACATACAAACAAAAAGCGTGCTACTTAAAACAGCCAAATGGCTGTTTAACAAAAAGATTTTGGAAGAGTTAGAAAAGAACACTGTTTTTGAATTAAAAGACCTTCTCAATGAATCAAAATCAAACATTGTCTCAGCAATTAATACAGAAATCACAAAAGGCGTAAAAATGAGTGGTGCAGTAAATAAAATAAGCATTAAAGAAATCTATTTAGACAAAGGAAGCCTGCTTTTGCGCTCAGAGATTAAGGGAATATTAAAGATAAAAATAGATTAACAAAGCTCTTATAACTTTACTGAGGAATTTTATCTATCCGATGTTGATGTCTACCTCCCTCAAAATTGGTTTCTAAAAATGCCGTGAGAATTTCTATACCTTCTTCATTTGTTAAAAATCGTGCTGGTAAAGCCAAGATATTAGCGTTGTTGTGTTGGCGCGCTAAAACAGCAATTTCTTTTTTCCAACAAAGAGCGCTTCGAATTCCAGAATGTTTGTTGGCTGTCATGTTAATCCCATTTCCAGAGCCACAAATCAAAACTCCAATTGATTGTGGATTTACTGCAACAGCTTCCGCTACTGGATGGGCGAAGTCCGGGTAGTCAATACTTTCTTCTGTATAACAGCCGAAGTCTTGTGTGGCTATGTTTTTTGATGCTAAATGCGCCAATAAAAATTCTTTTAGTTGAAATCCCGCGTGGTCACAGCCAAATAATATCATATTGGGGTTTTTATGCGTTTAAAGTTAATCATTGTAATGAAAACAAATCACATCTTATCAACAGTCAAAAAAAATTATTTTGTAACAGCTTATTTATTAGTTACTTATTTTTTAGCTTATGAACTTTTTTTTGGTTTAAATTGTTAATTAGTGTGTATATCTATTTATATGTTTTTCTAGGACTTCTTGAATTAAATAACAATCAAAAATGTAGTTTTTATACTGTAGTAAAACTTGTTGATTTTTCAACACACAATAAGAACAGGATTTGAACTGTTTTACTATTAACAATTGGTTTTAATTATAAACAGTGTGCTATTTTGGTTTTTTAGTTGTTTTTTGTTAATTATCTAATAAATAGTGTTTTAAATGAGTTTTTCTTGTTAATAAACACTTACAAAATAGTAACATCTACAATAACAACTTTTTTATTTTGAGTTATGAACTTATAAACATTGTTAATAGTAATAATAAATATTTTTAAAATTTAATTAAATAAAAATTTAATAATAATAATGTAATGCAAAATCTCATTTGTTTTATTTTAAAAATAAGCGGTAACTTTCTTGGAAATAAGATTATATTAAAAAAAACAAAAATAGTTTGTTTAAGACTAGCAAGTGTTTTAATTTCGTAAAAATGGAAAACTCTTTCGATAATTTATTAAATCAAATTGATGCTTTTATACGAAAGTATTATAAAAATGAATTAATAAAAGGATCTTTATTTTTTGGAATTATTTTATTATTTTCTTTTTTACTGACAACAAGTATTGAGTTTGTAGGAAGATTTGGATCCTTCACCCGAGGAATACTTTTACTAAGTTTTATTACATTAAATATTATTGTTTTAATAAAGTATTTTCTAATCCCCTTAATTCGTATTTATTCTTTTGGACGAAAAATAAATCATTTACAAGCAGCAGAAATTATAGGTAAGTTTTTCCCTGAAATATCTGATCGTTTAAAAAATACATTGCAGTTAAATGACGAGCTTGAAAAAAATGAAGGAAATATAGAATTACTAAGGGCTAGTGTTTCACAGCGTGCACAAAATCTAAATGTAATCCCTTTTACTTCTGCAGTAAATTACAATGAAAATAAAAAATATTTAAAATATATTTTACCACTTTTTTTAGTATTTATTTTAATAGCAATTTTTATTCCCTCACTAATAACACAAGGTACTAAACGTGTTATTAATTATTCAGAGGAATACAAAGAGTTAGCACCCTTTCAATTTTTAGTAAACACTGATAAATTAAAGATAGAAGAGGGTGAAGATGCAGAGATTAACTTACTATTGAAAGGTGTGGTTTTACCAGAAACAGTTTATTTGGTCTGTGAGAACGGCACGTTTTTAATGAAGAAAATTGCACGGAATTCTTATCAATCGTGGATTAAAAAACCTAAAAACAACAAGATTTTTTTTTTCAAAGCAAACGATTTTGTAAGTAAGAAATTTGTTTTAAATGTGACGGGAAAATCTGTATTGGGCAAATTACAAGCAACATTATCTTATCCTAAATATCTTGGGAAAGAAAACGAGGTAATTAACAACGTTTCAGACTTAACGATTCCAGAGGGTACAACTATATCTTGGTCAGTTTTCACTAAAAACACTAAAAACACACAGGTTTTTTGGAATAATGAAAAAAATATATTTACTACACAAGGTTTTAAGTTTGAAAAAAAAATAGTGAACGATGTGTCGTTATTATTTAAATTAAGTAATGAGTTTAAGGAAAAAATAGATTCCTCTAAACACTCCCTTCGTGTAATCAAAGACGCTTTTCCTAGCATACAGGTTAGCGAACAAAAAGATTCTGTTTCTAGTGGGCTTTCCTATTTTAATGGAGAGGTATCGGACGATTATGGCTTGAAAAACCTTCTTTTTGTTTACACATTGATTCATGAGGACGGAACCAAAAAATCAACACAGCTATCTGTTCGTCCTGTTTCGGGCAACCAAGTTCCATTTGATTTTGCGGTAGATTTTAGACGAGAAGAGGTGAAACTAAACGATAGGATAGAATATTGTTTTGTGGTGTATGATAATGACGGAGTGAATGGAAGTAAGTCGAGTCGAAGTCAAACCCAAACCTATCGATTACCAAGTTTAGAAGAATTAAATGACCAACGAACGGAAGATCAGAATAAAACCAAGGAAGATTTAAGCAAGCTTTTGGAAAAAACCAAAGAATTCCAAAAAAACATCGAAAAACTTAAAAAAGAGGCCTTAAATTCAAAATCAAGCGATTGGAATAAAATGAATAAAATAAATCAACTGAAAGAAGAACAAAAAAACCTTATTGAATCTTTAGAAAAAGCGAAAGACGAAATGAAACAAAGCGTAGAGGAAAAAAATCAATTATCTGAAACAGACAAAGAAATTCTTGAAAAACAAGAAATGATAGATAAGCTTTTAGAGGAGTTGATGGACGATGAACTGAAAAAATTATTAGATGAACTCGAAAAATTAATGGAGCTAAATAACAAAGAAGAAATCAAAGATAAAATTGATGAGTTAAAGGAGTCTTCTGAGGACATGAAGAAACAATTAGATAGGAGTTTAGAAATGCTTAAAAAACTTCAAGTTAATGAGAAAATAGACGACATTGAAAAAGAACTTCAAGCCCTAGCAAAAGAACAAGAAGAATTAAAGAAAGCCGTTGAAGAGAAAAAAGAAAGCAAGGAAAGCGCCCTTAAAAAGCAAGAACAAATTAACAAAAAGTTTGATGGTATAAAAGAAGACTTACAGAAACTAAAAGACCTAAACAAGGAATTAGATAAGCCAATAGATCTTGGAGCACCTGAATTGTCAGAACAACAAATAAGTGATGATTTGCAAGACTCAAAAGAGTCTTTAGATGAAGGCCAAGACAAAAAAGCAGGAGAAAAACAAAAGTCGGCGGCGGATGAAATGAAAGAATTAGCGGAACAACTGGACCAAAAGCAAAAAGCTGCGAATAAAAAACAAGAGGAAGAAGATATTGATGCGCTGCGCGCTATTTTAGAAAATTTAATGACCTTGAGTTTCGACCAAGAAAAACTCATGTTTAGTTTTTCAAGAGTTAAAACTGGTGACCCAGCTTATTTGCAATATGGACGTAGACAAAGAAGAATTATTGATGACACAAAACTTGTGAAGGATAGTCTTATGGCCCTGGCTAAACGGCAGCCTAAAATTGCAACTTTTATTGATAAAGAACTTCAGGCAATTTTTAGTAATCATTCTCTTGCGATAGAAAACATCGATGACCGTAACAAACGCGAACTTAATCAACATCAGCAATTAACAATGACATCCTACAATAATTTGGCTTTGCTGCTGAATGAGGCCCTTGAAAGCATGCAATCTGAAATGAAAGCGGATCAGCCAGCAGGCTCTTGTGATAACCCAGGAAAAGGAAGACCAAAACCAGGCTCTTCCCCTTCTCAAGGCGACATGAAAGAAATGCTTAAAAAACAACTGGAGCAAATGCAAAAGGGCATGAAGGAAGGCGGAAAAAAACCGGGAGATAAACCAGGTGAGGGCTTAGGCAAGAAGCCAGGACAAGGCAGTGATGGTGGAATGGGACTTGGAAACAAAGAAATTGCTAAAATGGCTGCGGAACAAACAGCAATTAGACAGCGCTTAGAAGAGTTGAGAAGTAAGCTTAATAAAGATGGCAAAGGACTTGGAAATAAGTTGAACCCTCTTTTAAAAGAATTAGAAGAGCAAGAACGAAGTCTTATAAATAAAAACATTGATAAGGAAACAATTAATCGTCAAAAAGATATTCTAACGCGACTCTTGGAAAGCGAAGAAGCGTTGATGGAAAGAGGGTTTGAAGAAAAAAGAGAATCAAAATCAGGAAAAGATGATAATTCTGGTAACAAAATTCGCGTTGATGAGTATAAGAAACAAAAACTGAATCAACTTGAATTGTTGCGCTCAATCGACCCTGCCTATCGTAGGTATTATAAGGAGAAAGCAAGTCAATATTTCAATGAGAATTGAGTTGTAATTTGTTTGTAACTTGTTATGAAAGAGGACTTTACAATAATAGAAAGAATTAGAATCCCCAGCGATCACAGCTCTTTAAAAGATGTTGAAAAATTAGTAGATGCCGTTTGCGCTAAACTAAATGTGGATGAAGATAATTATGGCAACGTTTTAATTACTGTAACTGAAGCTGTAAACAATGCAATTGAGCACGGAAATGGAAGCATTTCTGATTTGATCGTTGAGGTTGCTGTTGGCGATACCACGCACTCTTTTTGTTTTAGTATTACAGACGAGGGCCTCGGTTTTGACTACTTAAATCTTCCTGACCCCACCGCCCCTGAAAATATTTTAAAGGAAAATGGCCGCGGAATTTTCTTAATGAAAAACTTGGCTGATGAGGTTGAGTTTAACGAGAAAGGAAATAATGTTACTGTCTATTTTAATAAATGATTGATTTTGAATTTTTAGAGTGTGAAATTCCGGGCTTTGATTCGGAATTTTTTGTTTCTGCTATTCCCGATTTGATTCATTCAGAAAATAAAGAACTTGGAGATGTCACCCTGCTTTTTTGCACTGATGAGCACATGCTCAAAATGAATAAGGAACATTTAAACCATGATTATTATACAGATATCCTAACCTTTGATTATTGCACAAATAATACCATCTCTGGTGAGCTATTAATCTCGTGGGACACCGTTCAAAGTAATGCAGTAAAATATAAGGTGGATAAACAAACAGAACTTAAGCGTGTTGTTTTTCATGGTATCCTGCATTTATGTGGCTACAACGATAAAACAAAAGAAGAAATACAGTTAATGAGATCAAAAGAAAATGAGTGTTTGGAGACATATGTTTCACGTGAAACATAAACCCGTCTTTTTCTTTTTGTTTCACGTGAAACAAAAAATATGTTAGATAAATACGATGTAATTGTTGTTGGTGCCGGGCATGCTGGTTGTGAGGCCGCAAATGCCGCTGCAAAGATGGGTAGTAGCGTTCTGCTTATTACAATGAATATGAACACAATAGCCCAAATGAGCTGCAATCCAGCTATGGGAGGTGTTGCTAAAGGACAAATTGTGCGCGAAATTGATGCGCTTGGTGGTGGTTCGGGAATTGTGAGCGATAAAAGCGCAATACAGTTTAGAATGCTAAATCTTTCGAAAGGACCAGCAATGTGGTCTCCTAGAACTCAAAATGATAGAATGTTATTTGCTGCAGAATGGCGCTACTTGTTAGAGCAAAACAAGAATGTGGACTTCTGGCAAGACATGTGTAACGGTGTTATTATAGAAAACAATAAAGCTATAGGCGTAAAAACAGGCTTTGGCTTGAACATTTATGCAAAATCAATTGTGCTGACGAATGGCACGTTTCTAAATGGATTAATTCACCTCGGGGAAAAGCAATTTGGAGGAGGACGAGTGGGCGAAAAGGCTTCAACAGGAATTACAGAAGACTTATTAGATTTTGGTTTTGAGAGTGGAAGAATGAAAACTGGAACGCCTCCTCGTGTTGATGGCAGATCCTTAGATTATACTAAAATGGAGATTCAATTGGGTGATGAAAACCCCTCAAAGTTTAGTTATGGCAACACAAGCGCACTAAAAGAACAGCGCGCCTGCCATATTACGTATACGAATCAAGAAACTCACGACCTTCTAAGAACGGGCTTTGATCGCTCACCTATGTTTAACGGTGCTATTAAAAGCTCTGGTCCGCGCTATTGCCCGAGTATTGAGGATAAGATTAATCGCTTTGCAGACAAAGATCGCCATCAGATATTTGTTGAACCGGAGGGTTGGAATACAGTTGAAATCTATGTAAACGGCTTTAGTACTTCCTTGCCTGAAGAGGTGCAGTTTAGCGCAATGAAAAGTATTCCTGGTTTTGAAGAGGTAAAAATGTTTCGGCCTGGCTATGCGATTGAATATGATTTCTTTCCGCCAACACAACTAAAACACACCTTGGAAACTAAAATGGTGGAAAACCTCTATTTTGCAGGACAAATTAACGGTACTACTGGCTATGAAGAGGCAGCCTGTCAGGGACTTATGGCTGGAATAAATGCGCACCTTAAAAACACCGAGCAAGACCCCTTTATTTTAAGTAGAAGCGATGCCTATATTGGTGTTTTGATTGACGATTTAATCACGAAAGGAACGAAAGAACCTTATCGGATGTTTACAAGTAGAGCAGAATATAGAATTTTATTGCGCCAAGACAATGCGGATATTCGCTTATCGCATCTTGGTTTTAAAATTGGCCTGGCCGATGAAGCGCAAGTGAGTCTTGTGGAAGCCAAAATTAAGGGAACTGAAAGTTTTAAAAAAGACCTCCGCGCTATTGGGATTAAACCAGAAATTATAAATCCTTTACTTGTAGAAAGAGGTTCAGCAACTGTAAATCAACAAGTTAAGCTAACAACAATCTTGTCGCGCCCCTTAATTAGCCTGGAGGATTTACTACCGCTTTCTCCAGAAGCACAGCAAAAAGCAGAAGAACAAACAAAGATCCACCCGGACATTGTAGCGCAGGCAGAAATACAGTTAAAATACGAGGGCTATATTCACAGAGAGGAAGAAATGGTCTTGAAAATGAAGCGCCTTGAGGACGTTCTTATTCCAAATGATATTATTTTTCAGCAAATGAAAAGCTTAAGCACCGAAGCCATTGAAAAACTTTCTAGCATTCAGCCAGCGACTATTGGACAAGCTTCGCGTATTTCTGGGGTTTCACCAAGTGATATTTCTGTTTTGCTGATTTACCTTGGGCGTTAAATAGCGTTAAAGAAACACCCACTCAATAAAAGATTTTTTCGTAACTTTAGCAGGCGCTTTACAAATTTTAGCGCTTTGTGATGAACCAACCTTTAAAAGTCGTATTTCTCGATTCTGTTCACCCCGTTCTTATGGAGCGCCTTACTGAAATTGGTTTTTTGTGCTTGGATTATTCAAAAGAACCAAAAGAGCAGGCGCTAGCTTGCTTAAAAGATACTTTTGGCATTGTTATCCGCTCTCGTTTTACCTTGGACAAGGAACTCCTCTCACCCCTAAAAAACCTAAAGTTTATTGCAAGATCTGGCTCTGGCTTGGAGAATATTGATATAGCTTATTGCGCAGAAAAAGGGATAGAACTCTTCAATTCTCCGGAGGGAAATAGAAACGCTGTTGCGGAACACGCACTTGGAATGCTGCTTTCATTGATGAATAAGCTTAACAAGGCAGACAAAGAGGTTAAAAACGGACTTTGGCTGAGAGAGGAAAATCGGGGTGAAGAATTAAGCGGTAAGTGTGTCGGCATTATTGGTTATGGCAACAATGGCGCTGCTTTTGCGAAGGTTTTAAGGGGCTTTGATGTAAAAGTTATGGCTTACGATAAATATAAAACAGGTTTTGGCAGCCATTTTGTGCAGGAATGTACCCTGCAGGCGCTAATGGAACAAGCGGATATTATTAGTCTTCATATACCCTTAAATAAGGAGACAGTACACCTTATTAATATAAGCTTTATTGAAGCCCTCCAAAAGCCTATTTATTTACTCAATCTTTCTCGCGGAAAAATCGTCTCTACAAAAGATTTGGTGGCCGGCATGAAAAACGGCAAAATCAAAGCTGCCGCTTTAGATGTTTTGGAATATGAAACCAAAAGCTTTGAAGATTTTTTTGAGCAAAATTTACCGGAAGAGTTTGCTTATTTAGTAAACCACCAAAATGTTCTCTTAAGCCCACATATTGGCGGGTGGACCACAGAAAGTTATTTTAAGTTGAGCGCTGTTCTAGCGGAAAAAATTCTTGCTTGGTTTAATAGTGTGTTCATGCGAAAGTAATATGCACCTTAGTTTTTAGGAAAAAATACTAAAAAAACAAACAAAGTAAAACCAATCTAAGGCCTATCTTTTTTAAATAATAAACGAAATGCAGTATAATATTCGACCACAATGAATAAATATTCATTTTCAACCTCAAAATTAACTTTAAATCATTGAATTTTTTTTTTCTCAATTTTAATTTAATAAATTTGGAGCAATAATCTATAATTAATAAAAAAATAACATTGATTTCATTTATATATTAAATAGTAAAAGTTATGATTAATTCTACATTCTTACAAACCAAAAACAACAACATGAACAACTCTACAACAACAACCTTTAAGAAGTTTTTTCTTTCTGCAGTATTAAGTATTATTTGTGTAGCAGGCTTACTGCTAAATTCTGCTGTTGCGCAGACTGTTTTAATAAGCCCATCTGGAGACGGAGGCTTTGAAAACGGAGCTACTTTTGAAGCCAATGGATGGACTGTTATTAACAGTTCTCCTCTTGGAACAGCTGGAACTCCCGGTGCCAATACCTGGCACGTTGGTAATGCTGCTAGCTCCTCTGCTGGAACTTCTGCAGCTTATGTTTCTTCCACAGGTGGAGCAACATGGAGCTACAATACTGCTTCACCAACCACCTCTTCATTTTATAGAACGGTTACTTCAACCATAGCATCAGAAAGTATTATTGCTCTTAATTTCCAATGGAAAGGATCAGGTGAATCTGGATATGATAGATTATTAGTTTATGCTGTTCCTGATGGTTCTTTACTGCCTGGTCCAAATAATCCACTTTCTCCAAGTACAATTATGCAGGGGCCAGTAGCTGGTTATACTTTAATTTATACGCAATCAAATTATGCTCAGGCAACTTATACACAAGCATCGGCAATAATACCATCTTCATTTGTTGGAACATCTTTCAAATTATATTTTGTTTTTCAGGGAGATAGTTCATTTGGAACCTCTCCAGGAGCAGCGGTTGATGAGATTAGCTTAATAGCATCAGAGCCTGCAACGTATTCAGCTTCTGCTTTAGGTGGTATGTGGTCTTCACCTGCTACTTGGGTTGGTAATGCAGTGCCTCCAGCTGGAAACGACATTGTAATTCCTGAAGGAGTTCAAGTTACTGTTGATGGAAACGTTTCTCCAAGAAACCTTACTGTTAATGGAACATTATTATATGCAACCATACTTGCACCAGTTCTTAATATTGCACAAAATATGACAATCGGTACAACAGGTAGGTTTATAGGCCACACGCCAGCAAACGTTTTTGTAACCCTTAATTTGTATGGAAACTTTACGAATAATGGATATGCTGACTTAAAGTATACAGGGGTTAACTTATATAGTTTAACTGGAACTACTATTGATGGTTCAGGATATTTTGAGGGAGGTGATACACGAGGTATTGTTCGATCGATAACTATTTATTCGTCGGCAACACACACTCTTAATACAAATCAATCTCTTACTATTTCATCTCAATTTACTCCTTTAGTAGGAACATTTAATACGAATGGAAAATTAAGAATAGACAACACAGTAGGAATTACTGGTTTAGATTATAACCAAAAGGTTCAGGATGTTGTTCTTAATAACATGGGTTCTGGTTACACTGTTGCTCCAGTAGTTTTTAGTACTGCTGTTGTTCAAATTGTAACAGGAAACGCTGCCGTTTCAGGAACTAGATATATTTATGGAGAAAATGTTTATGTTGCAACAGGAGCAGGAACATTCAATGATACACCTCCAACTTCTACAGGTGATGTTGCATTTACAACAAGCGGTCCTTCTTTAATTTGGGTTGGTACGAATGGCAACATTGGAACCAATCTTCCATATAATAGCACCTTGTCTTTGGCAACGCAATATTTTGTTGGTAATAATTTATACGTTGCTACAACAGCTACAGGCGTTACAACATTCCCTACTCATACTTCAGGTTTAGTTGGGAATTTATTGTATGTAGGTGCTGCGCCAAAAGTATCTGTTAATTTTGATGCTACAACTGGAACGGTTCGTGGTTTGAATTTAGTAAACGCTGGTTCTGGAATCAATGCTACGCCTGCTGGTCTTGTATTCAGTGTTGGCAATGCTAATGGTCTTGGATCTGGCGCTTCAGCATCTGTTTTGTATCACGCAAGAGTACTTGGAACAGCAAATACATTGGTTCAAAAAAATGGTGAAGCTGTGGTTACTGGTGGTTTAGACATCAATAGTGATCAGGGAGTAAGCCTTGCAACAGCTCATCCTCAAGGGGCTTCTGGAATTGGTCGTGTTTCAGTTTTAACTGGCGGTCAGTATACAGTAGCACCAATGATAGGTTTTACGCCGCCACTAGCTTTAAATCTTGTTTCTAATCCTGGAAGCGGTTATGTTGTAGCACCAACAATAACAGTATCAGGTGGAACATTGATTTCTGGTACAGCTTTAACTACATCAAGTTTTACAATAACATTAAATCAGGGAAAGATTGTTTCTGTATATTTAAATTCTGCAGCAACAACTGCAACAACCGCACCAAAATATTCCGTTCTTCCAACACTAACACTTAGTGGTGGTAATGCAACACTTGAGTGGCCGGCAGGATGTTTGCCAACTGCAAACGTAATTCTTGGCAGCAATGGTTCTATAAAGGATATCGTTGTTACAAACCCTGGATATGGTTATTGGATAAATCCTAACGCTGCTTTTGGAGCAACATCTGGTACGGCAGCTGGCGGTACTTTTACAAGTGCAGCGTCGGTTCCTACCGCAAATGTCGCGCTATATAATTATACCATGTCTTATTTTACACCAGCAACGTCATCTCCTACTAATGTTGATGATGCGCTTATTCCAGTAAATAGAAAATTAAACAACTTGACTCTTTCTGGAAATGGAAATGGTTTGACCCTAACAAATAATCTTACTTTGTTTGGAACTGCTCCTATTACATTAAATGCTAGTTTAAATTCACCTGGAAATATATTAGACTTAGGTGGCTACAATTTAAATTGTACATATTATTTGTATTCTGGAAGTGCTTTTACTTCAAGATTTAATTCTTCTACAGGAACTTGTTATGTGAAAAACGGTTCTATGACATTAAACGGAAGAGGTGGTGGAACTACGGGTTCAACGTTTAACTTCTTATTTGATATGCCTCTTACAGTTGCTTCAGGTACTGGTACTGGTCCAGCTAATGGTTCAGATATTACCAGTGTTACAGCATCTCAAGTGTCAGTTAGCAATGATGTTGCAGGTGGTACTGGATTAGCTTTAGGAACACGAGCATATAAGGTTGAAAATAAAACAACTCTTGGAGGTCCTGGTGTTTCAGGAACAGGTCCTAGCGTTTCGCTAAGATATGCTAACCTTGATTCTTTAACAACTCCTCAAGCTAGCACGGTTCTTGTTCAATCTTCTTCTAACAACGGAGCTTGGGCGCAAGTTAGTGCTCCTTATGGCGCCTCAGGCTCTTTGCCAACAGTTGCTTTAACCTATGGAAATTACGGGGTTCTATCTTCAGCTACTGTAGCTCCTGGGCCAATTTCTTTGTCAGCAACAAATTATTTTGCTTGGGGTACTCAAGCTCCAACTATTTCAGGCGTAAATCCAGACACGGTTTGTGCATTCAATGACGAGATCACAATTACTGGAATCGGCTTTACAGGTGTTACTGCTGTAACTATTGGAGGCACTCCTGTAACTTCTTTTACTGTTGTTTCTGCAACGCAAATTAAATGTTTCTCAGCTGCGGGCACTTCAGGTGTTGTGGGTGTTACCAAATATGGTGCTACTTCTTATGGAACTGATGTGATTACAATTAACTCAGGTCCTGCTTCACCGGCATTAAATACTACTGCTGTAAGTGGGGAGTATGGTCAGCCAGTGACAATCTCAGTTGTAGCTCCTTTAGCTGGAACAACATATAATTGGTATACTACTCCTAACGGAACTTTCGCTGCTTATACAGATTCTGTTATTACTGCTCCTGCTTGTACTAATTATTACGTTACTGCAGGCACTGGTGCTTGTGAAAGTCAGCGCACAGTGGTTACTACAACGGTTACTTATCCTTTACTAGTTAGTTCTGAAGAAGTTTTCTGTGGAACAGGTGGAGGCGTATCTTTGACTGCAGCGCCTTTAAATGCTGCTGCTACTCTAATATGGACATCATTAACGCCTAGTGCTGTTTTGTCATCAACTACAGCTAATCCAACAAGTACAGCAATATCTGAAACTTCAGACTTTATGTTAACGGTTTCAGCAGCAGGTTGTCCAGATTATACTTTGTATAAGAGTATCGGACTTTACCCATTACCTACTGCAAATGTTACTTCTTCTGCAAGTGGTGTTTGTCCAGGAACTTCTGCAATAATTAACTCAGGTTTAAGTGCAGGAAACTTTACTGTAACTCCAATTACTGTTACTATGACTCCTGTTCCTTCTAACGCTACAACACTTGTTGAAAATGGTGTTGCAAGCATTCCTCAATCAAGTGGTACTTTAGATGATGGAGGCTGGGGTGGTATTCCGATTGGGTTTACTTTCAATTATTTTGGAACAGACCGTACAACTATAAATGTTGGAACGAATATGACGATGCACTTAGGAACGTATAGTTCAGCGGCATTAGGAGACTTTACATTTACAACATTTCCTTCTCTTACAGAGCCAGCGAGTGTTATCGCGGCTTCAGCTCATGATATTAATTTCGCTGCAAGTGAACCAGCACTTAATGGGTCAATTAAATATTGGACGCAAGGTTATGCTCCAAATAGAAGATTTATTGTTCAGTATGAGAATGCAAGAGCTTTCAATAGCACTGGAGCTACTGCAAAATATACAACTGCTCAAGTACATTTCTTAGAAACTTTAGGAACTGTTGAAATTCATATTCCTTTATCACAAAATTCTGGAACTTATAATAAGGTTGTTGGTTTGCAAGATGAAACTCGTACAATTGGTGCAGTTGCTATTGCTACTACTGCTACAATTACAGGCCAAGCTTGGCGTTTCTCTCCGCCTTCAAATTATACTACAATTTGGACGGAAAATGGAGTTCAAATTGCTTCAGGAACAAACATCTTTACGCAAACTGTTTCTCCAGCATCAACAACATTATATGACATTTCATATACAAACCAAACAACTGGTTGTGCAAGTGAGCCAAATTCTGCCCAGGTAAATATGTTGGTTCTTACGCCAACTCCTGTTACAGGCGTTACTACTACATCTACTGTTTCTCAGGTTTGTGCTGGTTCTACGGTTCCTTTAGCACACGACTATACAGTATCTTCAGCTGGCTTAACATACAACTGGCAAACTTCTATAGATGGTGGTACTACATGGGTAGATGTCGTAGGTGCTTCAGCTGCAACGTATTCAGTTATCCAAAATGCTGCAACTTCATACCGCGTAGGTATTTCAAGTTGTGGTGGCGATACAACTTACGCTGCACCTGTTGCTATAGCAATGTCTTCATTTGCAGATTGCTATTGCACGCCTTCAGGTGGAACAATCGCTGACGAAGAGATTACCAACGTAACAATTTCCACATTGAATAATTCATCTACTTGTACTGATCTTGCTCCAGGAGCAGGATCTATAACTGCAATTTATGGAAATTATTCAGGTCTTCCTGCAACGAATTTATACCAAAATGTACCAGTAAGTGGTTCATTAACAATTAGCTCATGTGGTACAGCTAATTTTTCTAGTGGAGCTGCAATCTTTATCGATTACAACCACAATGGTTCATTCTCAGATTTGGGAGAGAGAGTTTGGTCAAATGGCTCATCAGCAAATATTGCTTGTGTACCAGCTTCTGTTGTGCCTGTATCATTTACAGCTCCGATAAGTTCACTTCCTGGCCTTACTAGAATGAGAATTATAAACAATGAAAGTGTTTCAGGTGATGCAATTAATCCTTGTGTTACTCCTTCTTATGGTGAGATTGAGGATTACATTGTAAATGTAGTAGGTCCTCCAGACGCTCCAGCAACACCTCTTGCTACGGCATTTGGAAATTGTATTTCTGGAGATACTATAACAATGGTTGGAACTGCACCAGAAGGAGTTACCTACTACTGGCAAACAACAGCAAACGGAACAAGTTTTGATAATAGTGTTAGTACATGGGTTGTAAATACAAATGGAACATACTATATTAGAGCATATGCTTCTATGGGTGGTCAATGGTCAACTGCAACTGCAATAACATTGAGTGCTTTCCCTCTTGTTACACCTCCAACAGCAATTACAAACTTATCAGGAAATCCTTATTGTGCAGCTGTAACATTACAGTCAGGCACAGCTCCTCTAGGTATTACATACTACTGGCAAGGAACAAATCTTACAGGAACTTCTATTGCACTTCCTGCAGCAGTAAATTCTACAGCAACTGCATCAGGAACATATTACATAGCAGCAAGAAACGACACAACTTTATGTTGGTCAGTAGCATCTTCAATTAATGTTGTTGTTTATCCTGCACCAACTGGAACGGCTCTTGCTTCATCCCCTGCTTCTTGTACATCATTAGATGGTTCAGTTTTGTTTAGTGTTTCAGGTGCAGGTACTGTATTTGCATCAGATTTTAACACTACTACACTTCCTGCTGGCGCAACACTTGCTGGAAATGATGCTGGAATCACAACTAATGGTTTACTAAGATTAACAAGTGCAGCAAACTCTAAAAATGGTGGTATTTTAATTCAAAACTTATCAGGAGTATCTGCAAATGACTATCAAGTAGATTTCGACTTCATAACAACTTCAAGTGGTACAACTACTCCAGCTGATGGTTTTAGTTATAGCTACGGACCAGACGTTGTAGGTATACCTACAGGTTTAGGTTCTACAGTCGTAGGAACTCCAGTTGCTCCTGGAGCAACAAACGTTGAGAATGGTTCTGGTTCTGCCTTGAAATTAGCATTTGATGCGTATACAAACGGCGCAAATCAAGAGGGTGTTTATTTAATGTATAACGCTCCTATTTGGAATCAAACGCCAACTTCAGCAGGGGTATTAAACTATAGTAATAACGTTGCATGGAGAGCTACAGCATCAGCTGGTGCTTCTACACACGTTACTATAAAAGTTAATCCTTTAGGTCAGGTAAGTATGTGGTTAAATGGCGTTGTTACAGTATTAAACCAACAACTTCCTCCATCTTACTTATCAGACGATAAGTCTACTTGGAAGCACGTATTATCTGCTAGAACAGGTGGTTTAAATCAAGGTCATTTTATTGACAACTTAACTATTCAATACAATATGTTTGAGTATTCATTAACAGATACAACTTGGACTACTACTAATCCTATTTCTGCAGCTCCTGGAACATACAATGCTTCTGTTAGATATGCAGGTGTTGGAGGATGTGTTGTTTCTTTAGGATCTGTTACTATTTCTCCTTTCTCAATGAATTCAGTTTCAATCTCTCGCACAGACTCTCTTGCTTGTTCTGGAGATGTGATGACGGTAATTGGTACTGTTGTTGGTCAGGCGGCTGGCTTAACATATCAGTGGCAAATATCTACAGACAATGGAACAACATGGGGTAACATTGCAGGTGCAACAAATATTAACGTGTCTAACCCACAAACTGAAGCGTCTTTATATCGCTTAGGTGTTTCTTATTGTGGAGGTGAATATGCTTATACCTCATCAGTGAGTATTGCAATGGATAATATTCAAAACTGTTATTGTATTCCAGCACCAACGTCTGGAACTTCAGCTGGCGATCTTATCTCTGAAGTAAGTATTGTTGGTACTACACTTATAAACAATACAGGTTTTGTAAATGGAACACCATCGTATATGTTCTATGATTCATTACCAAACCATACAGCAACATTAATGCCTTCAACTACTTACACGATGATTGTTTCAACAGGTGCATGGGGTTCTCAAGGCCTCGCTGCTTGGATAGATTATAATGATGACGGTGTATTTTCATTAACTGAAAGAATAGGTGCTACTGCAACAACAATTGGAACGGGCGTTACACCTGGGGTTGTTAATGCAACAGGATCATTTACTATCTCTTTGGCTTGTAATCCTCCAGTTGGTATTCACAGAATGAGAGTAAGAACTGTTTATGCTACTAATGGTGTTACATTAAGCCCTTGTACAAATTATCAGTGGGGAGAAACGGAAGACTATATGGTTACTATTGCTCCGGCACCAGCGTGTCCTAGTGCAGGTGTTTTAACTGCAAATCTTGATACTCCTCCAGGGTCAAATTCAGCTGACTTTGCATGGGAGCAAGGATGTTCTTCTGCCACTTCATATGATATTGAGTATGGTCCAACAGGCTTTACTTTAGGTTCAGGAACGCTTGTTGCAAACCAAACAGTTACAATAACTGGAACATTAGCTTCATACACGCTTCAAGGTCTAGCTCCAGCATCATCGTATGATGTATATGTAAGAGCGCATTGTGACTCTGTTAATTTTAGTGCATGGTCTAATGTTATTGTTGCATCTACAGCATCTAGTGGTCCTGCAACCTCACCTCAAACTTTATGTGAGGGAGCAACCGTTGCTAATTTAGTGGCAACTGGTTCTGAGGGAAGTTATATTTTTTGGTACTCCTCTGCAACAGCAACAGCATGGTTATCTACTACTGAGGTTTTAAGTTCAGGCACATATTATGCTACTCAAGTTGTTGGTGGTGTTGAATCATCAGACAGAACGGCAACTGTTGTAACAATTTTACCAAATACCTCAGTTACTACTCCAGTTACAGCGTGTGCTACATATACTTGGGCAGACAATGGTCAAACATACACTGCTTCAGGAATATATAGTGGAACTGTAACAAATTGTGTAACACAAATCTTAGATTTAACAATTACACCTCTTGCTATTCCAACGATTGCAGTCTCTTCTGCACCTGCAGGTCCAGTATGTGTTGGAACACCAGTTACTTTTACAGCAACTACAGCAAATGCAGGAGTTTCACCTTCAGCTTGTGACTACACGTTTAATTTATTAGACTCATGGGGTGATGGATGGAATGGAAACACGATGTCTGTCCTTCAAGGATCTACAGTTGTAGCAACACTTTCTTTTGCTGCAGATGTAGATTGTGATCCATGTACTGCTAACTCACTTTCTCAAACAGTTTCATTACAGTCTGGACAAACATATACTTTGTTCTGGAATCCAACACCAACGTCATTCACTTATCCTGGAGAGGTTGGAATAAATGTTGTAAATCCTTCAGGAACAACAATTTATAGCATGCCTTTCTTCAGTCAGGCTTTGAAAGGAACAACCTTAACGACTATTAACGCAAACTGCTCATCCAGCACGATTGCTTGGCAGGTGAACGGAGTTGCAGTTGCTGGAGCTAACGCTTCAACATATACAACTTCATCTTTAAACCCTGGTGATGTTGTTACTGCAAGTGTTGTTGCAAATTCACCGTGTGTTTCATCTACAGCAGTAGTTTCTAGTCCTTCAACTTTGGTTGTTAATCCTCTTATAACACCTTCAGTAGTTGTTACTTCAAGTAATAGTTCTGCTTGTCAGGGTACGGCTGTAACTTTCACAGCAGCGGGAAGTCCTGCAAATGTTGCAGTAGCAGCATCTTGTAATTATACTTTCAATATACTAGATTTATATGGTGACGGATGGAATGGAGCTCAAATGCGAGTAATGAATGGAACTACAATAGTAGCGACGCTTGGTTTAGCTAGTGGTGGATTCGCTGCACAAACAGTTTCATTACAATCTGGCATTAGCTATTCTTTAGTATGGAATACAGCAGGTGCATATCCTGAAGAGGTTGGAGTACAGGTTGTAAACTCTTCTGGAGTTACTGTTTATTCTATGGGTTATGATAGTGAGGCACTTGCTGGCACAACGCTTGCTACTATTGCAGCAGATTGTCCTTCAGTTTCCCCTTACCAGTGGAGTTTAAATGGCTCGCCTATTGCAGGAGCGACAAGTGCAACATACACTAGCTCAGCATTAAGTAGCACAGATGTTGTAACTGTTAGTTACACTACAAATGCACCATGTACTTCAACTGCTCCGGCGGCATCTTCAGGTGTATCTGTGAATATTGTTGCTAATACTGTAAATACAACTACAGCATCTGCCTATGTTTCATATTCATGGAATGGACAAACATACACTACTTCAGGAGTATATACTGGTGCAACAACAAACTGTGTAACAGAGCAATTAAACCTTACAATACTTACAATGCCATTGGTAACGTTTCAAGTTGACATGGCACAAAGTAATGCGCCAGCAGGAGCGATACCATATGTAAATGGTACATTCAACGGTTGGTGTGGAACTTGTAACCCTATGACAAACATAGGTGGATCAGTTTGGTCTCTTACAATTCCGTTGATGCCTCAAACGTATGAGTATAAGTTTACATACAACGGATGGGATGGTCAAGAAAACCTTCTTGCAGGAACATCTTGTACAGTAACAAACTTTGGTTTTACAAACCGTTTCTTAGTGTTGGGCACAACAGATGTTGTTCTACCACTAGTTTGTTGGAATCAATGTTCAGCGTGTGTTACACAGGCTCCAGTTACTTTCAGCGTAGACATGTCACAAAGTGGTGCACCAGCAGGTTCAATACCTGAGGTTAATGGTACATTCAATGGTTGGTGTGGAAACTGTAACCCAATGACAGATGCAAACGGCGATGGAATTTGGGAAACTACAGTTCTTCTTGCTGAGGGGCCATACGAATATAAGTTCTCTTATAGCAACTGGTCAGGTCAGGAGGCGCTTACTCCAGGCTCTTCATGTACAGTAACAAACTTTGATTACACGAATCGTACGCTTGCAGTTGCAGGTTCACAAGCAATCGTGTTACCAGTAGTTTGTTGGAACTCTTGTGCAGCTTGTGTTATTACACCTTCACTTTCATTAAATGTGTTTTTAGATGGTTATTATCAGAATGGATCAAATCCTGCAACAATGGTAGCGGCCAGATATCTCAACCTTGTGGAAGCGGGCTCAGCAACTCCAGGAGCTGTTACAGATGTTGATTTAATTACTGTACAATTGCGAAGCGCAACAAACACAGAGGCGATAGTTCATACTGCGACTCCTATGTTACAGAAAAATGGATCTGCATATTGTGAGTTCCCTTTAAGTTCTTTAGGCGGCTCTTACTACGTTGTAGTGGATCACAAAGGATCAAATCCTTTATGGAGTGCAAACCCTATAACTCTATCAACATCAACAACATATAATTTTGCCAATAACCTAGTAAATGCATATTCTGATGGCGATCCATCCAATTCGCCAATGCACACAATAGTTTCTGGTTTATATGGAATTTGGTTAGGTGAGTTAAATGAGGATGGATATTTAGATGCTAATGACTATTCAAATTTAGAAATGGATATTTATGCATCAGGATATCAAGGTCTATATTTACTAGACGCAGACTTCAATGGCGACACATATGTTGATGCATCTGACTTTGCAGTATTTGACTCAAACTCCAAATATGGAGCTTATGAGCAGCGTCCTTATTAAAAATATATAATTGCTATTGAAAAAAGTAATTATTTAATAATTTGTTAACCGAAATGCTTAAGGATACCTTAAGCATTTCGGTTAATTTTACAAAAATTTTTTAATCTAATTTTTTTATTATGAAAAGTTCTACCAAGGTTTTATTGACTGAGATAAAAGGTTTTTTATTTAAATTTTTATTGCCGTCAGTTTTAATTTTAGTAAGTCATTCGTTGCGTGCTCAAACCACTACAGCAATCCAAATGGATATGGAGTGGTTAAGTTCAACCTCTAACACTGCTGACTTCCAAATTCGTTTAAAAAATGCGGGAACGTCTGCTGTTACTTTTAACGCTTTGATTATTCGTGGTGTACATGCCCCAGGTTTAACAACGGGAACAATAAGTTGGAGAGCGTTGAATGACAATACGCTTCCAGGATGGTTAAACTGGCCAAATACAGGAACAACGAACTTACCTTATAATTCAACCACAAGAAAATTAAATTTCTCGTCATCTAATAGCATCTTTAACAGCTCAACGGCACAGGCTATTCCATCTGGTTCCGGTGTAGTTGTGGGCACATTTAGAATATCAACAACAACAACATGGTCTCCCAATAGCGATTTCGGTTTTACTTGGGAAACGACAACAGGTGGAGTTGTTGGTTATGTAGATGGAGCTTCTTTTGTAACTAACATACAACATTACGGTGTAAGCGGGGGCACAATTTGTGGCCAATGTTTAACAGTAACAGCACCAAGTGTTCAAGCATTAAACCAAACTGCACCGCCCTCTTCTTCTATATTGACTGGTGATGCAACTATTTGTTCAGGCACTTCTACAAACTTAAGTGTAGCAGTAACAGGAGGGACTTCCCCCTATACAGTAACAGTAACAGATGGAACAAATAATTATTCCGCAACAGGCGCAAGCCCAGTAAGTATTCCTGTAAGTCCAACATCAACATCAACTTATAGTATTGTATCTGTAATTGGAGGAGGAACAGGCACAGGAAACTCAGGATCTGCCACAGTAACAGTAACCACTGCAACAACAACAGGAAGTATAACAACATCAATTTGTGCTGGAGATTCTTATGTATGGCCAGCAAATGGACAAACTTATACAACTCCTCAATCAGGACTTACTCTAGTTTCAGGTTGTAATACTGCAACTTTGAACTTGACATTAACACCAGCAACAACAACAGGTAGTGTAACAACATCAATTTGTACTGGAGCTTCTTATACATGGCCAGCAAATGGACAAACGTATTCAACTCCTCAATCAGGACTTACTGTAATTTCGGGTTGTAATACTGCTACCTTGAACTTGTCAGTAACTTCTGAAACAACTTCAGGAAGCGTTACTACATCAATTTGTGCAGGATCTTCATATACTTGGCCAGCAAATGGACAAACCTATACAACCACTCAATCAGGAGTTACTGTAATTACGGGTTGTAATACTGCTACCTTGAACTTGACAGTTACACCAACACCAACACAACCAACAGTAGCGTGTTACCAAACAGCAACATTCAATAACACAACATGTGTTTGGGATGTAACAGGCACACAAGCAACAGCTCCAACAGGTTTAGCATGTTACCAAACAGCAGTCTTCAATAATACAACATGTGTTTGGGATGTAACAGGCACACAGGCAACAGCTCCAACAGGTTTAGCATGTTACCAAACAGCAGTCTTCAATAACACAACATGTGTTTGGGATGTAACAGGCACACAGGCAACAGCTCCAACAGGTTTAGCATGTTACCAAACAGCAGTCTTCAATAACACAACATGTGTTTGGGATGTAAGTGGAACACAAACATCAAATACAACGACAGTTACAGGAGTTTCTGGCTCATATACTTGGGCAAACAACGGTCAAACTTATACAGTATCGGGCATCTATACAGGTATTGATGTTAACTGTGTTGCACAAATATTGGATTTATCAATAAGCGCATCAACAACTGCATCAATTAGAATGGACATGGAGTGGTTAAGTTCTACAGCAAGCACTGCAGACTTCCAGATCCGTTTAACAAATACTGGATCAATCCCTGTTAAATTCAACGCATTGATTATTCGTGGAGTTCATTCGCCAAGTATAACAACGGGAGCAATAACATGGAAGGCATTGAATGACAATACACTACCAGGATGGTTAAACTGGCCAAATACCGGAACTGCCAACTTGCCTTATATTTCATCTCAAAGAAAGTTAAACTTTTCATCAAGCACAGGAATCTTTACTTCAGCTACAGCACAGGCAATCCCATCAGGATCAGGTGTAGTTATGGGTACATTTAGAATGTCCACAACAACAAACTGGGTGCCAAACAGCAACTTTGGTTTTGTATGGGAAATGACATCAGGTGGTGTCGTGGGTTATGTAAATGGCGCATCTACCGTTACAAATATTCAACCTTTTGGCACAGTAAGCACTGCAACGACTTGTGCTTCATGTTTAGCAGTAACAGCATCAAGTTCCCAGCCATTAAATACAGTTGGCTCCTTATCAGCTACCTTGAGTGGTGATGCAACAATATGTGCAACAAGCTCTACAAATTTAAGTGTAGCA
>JBIKOE010000086.1:0-3988 GCA_044358215.1 Crocinitomicaceae bacterium | reverse complement strand
AAATTACATGAAAAAAGATTAGCGAAATTATTCAGCGAAATCTTTGCTTTTGCTAAAATTTCAGTTGGAAAATAAAGTAATTTGAAATTATTATGGCACATTTAGAAATGAAAGTCCCTAGTCCGGGAGAATCAATATCAGAAGTAGAAATTGCAGCTTGGTTAGTTGCTGATGGTGATTATGTGGAAAAGGACCAAGCAGTGGCAGAAGTAGATTCAGATAAAGCAACCTTGGAACTTCCTGCTGAAGAAAGTGGAATAATTACTTTAAAAGCTGCAGAAGGTGATGTTGTAAAAGTTGGTCAAGTAGTTTGTTTAATCGACACATCTGCGGCGAAACCTGCAGGTTTTTCGTCGAGTAAAAGCAACGAAGATGAAAATCCTTCTGAGCCAACTAGTAAAGAGAAAACAAGCGGAACTTCAGAAATTCAAAAGGAAAAAACCTATGCAAGTGGACTTCCTTCTCCTGCAGCAGCTAAAATTATGGCAGAAAAATCGCTTTCAAATGAGCACTTAATTGGAAGTGGAAAAGATGGAAGAATTACAAAACAAGATGTACTTCAAGCACTAGAAAGTGGAATAAGTACTTCATCAGGAGCTTTAAATGGAGGAGCCAGAGGCACGAGAAGAGAAAAAATGTCAATGTTACGCAGAAAAATTGCAGAGCGACTTGTTGCTGTAAAGAATGAAACTGCAATGTTAACGACATTCAATGAAATCGACATGAAGCCAATTATGGATTTAAGAGCAAAATATAAAGATGCTTTTGCCAAAAAACATGAAGTGAATTTAGGGTTTATGTCCTTTTTCACAAAAGCAGTTACCGAAGCCCTGAAACTTTTCCCTTCTGTAAATGGTCAAATAGACGGCACAGATATGATTTTTCACGATTATTCGGATATTGGAATTGCTGTTTCCTCTCCAAAAGGATTAATGGTTCCTGTAGTTCGAAATGCCGAGAAAATGAGCTTAGTAGAAATAGAAAGAGAAATAAAGCGCTTAGCAATTAAAGCAAGAGATGGGAAAATTACACCTGAAGAAATGACAGGTGGAACCTTTACCATCACAAACGGCGGGGTTTTTGGATCGATGCTCTCAACTCCGATTATCAATCCACCTCAATCTGCTATTTTAGGAATGCACAATATCGTTGAACGACCAGTTGCAATTAATGGTAAAGTTGAGATTCGCCCAATAATGTACCTTGCCTTATCTTATGATCATCGAATTATTGACGGAAAAGAATCTGTTGGTTTTTTAGTCAAAGTAAAAGAAATACTTGAAAAGCCAGAAATAATGATGGTTGAAGGCATCGACAGTTTTGAGAAATTATTCGATTTGTAATTCCTTAATTTTATTAAATCTATCTTATTACTGAAGTAATTCCTAAGTAAAAGCTAGCATCTTTTTCGTATATTTGAGGTCCTTAAATAGAATGAAATGTCCAAAATTACTAAGCAAGAAGCGCTAGATTATCACTCTTCCGGAAAACCTGGAAAAATTGAAGTTGTACCCACAAAACCCTATGCTTCACAACGCGATTTAAGTTTAGCATACTCACCAGGAGTTGCTGAACCATGCATTAAAATTGCGGAAAACAAAGATGATGCATATAAATATACTAGCAAAGCAAATTTAGTTGCTGTAATCACAAATGGGACAGCAGTTCTTGGCTTAGGGAATATTGGTCCATTGGCAGCAAAACCCGTAATGGAAGGAAAAGGCTTGCTTTTTAAAATTTTTGCAGATATTGATGTTTTTGATATTGAAATTGATGCTAGCGATCCTGAACTTTTTATTCAAACAGTCAAGGCAATTTCTCCAACATTTGGCGGAATAAATTTAGAAGATATTAAAGCACCCGAAGCATTTGAAATAGAGAGGCGCTTAAAAGAAGAGTTGGATATCCCGATTATGCATGACGATCAACACGGCACGGCAATTATATCTTCTGCTGCCTTACTAAATGCCTTAGAACTAGCAAAAAAATCTATTGATAAAGTAAAAATTGTTGTTTCTGGTGCTGGACCATCTGCCTTAGCTTGTTGCATGTTATACCAAACCTTAGGCGTTAAACTAGAGAATATTTTCATGTTTGATTCTAAAGGTTTATTAAACAAAAAAAGAACAGATATTGATGAAATGAAGGCACTATTTGCTGTTCATGAAAAAGCACTTTCTATTGAAGATGCCTTTAAAAAAGCAGATGTTTTTCTTGGATTATCTCGTGCAGGATTGGTTTCAAAAGAAATGATTGCATCCATGGCGAAAGACCCCATTGTTTTTGCATTGGCTAATCCAGATCCTGAAATTTCATATCAAGAAGCAAGTTCTGTTAGGAAAGATATTATCATGGCGACAGGGCGATCCGATAATCCCAACCAAGTAAATAATGTTTTGGGATTTCCATTCATTTTCCGAGGCGCTTTAGATGTTCGAGCAACTACGATAAACGAAGAAATGAAGTTGGCTGCTGTAAAAGCAATCGCAGCACTAGCAAAAGAAACAATTCCAGAAGAAGTTCTTGAAGCATATGGTGAGAAAAATATTTCTTTCGGAAGAGATCAAATTATCCCAAAACCTTTAGATCCACGTTTGATTTATCATGTTGCCCCGGCAGTAGCAAAAGCAGCTATGGATTCTGGTGTTGCCAAAAATCCAATTAAAGATTGGGATAAATACGAAAATGAACTAAAAAATAGACTTGGCCTAGATAACAAACTTGTTCGCGACATTACCTCAAAAGCACAAAGCAATCCGAAGACAGTTGTGTTTCCGGAAGCAGATAATGTAAAAATTCTTAAAGCAGCACAAGTCGCCTATGAAGAAGGAGTTGCATTTCCTATTTTACTTGGGAAAAAACAGCGAATTCTTCAATTGATAAAAGAATATGCTATAGAATTACCTGAGATTGTAATTATTGATCCAAAATCTGAAGAGGAAGAAAAAAGAAGGATTTCCTATGGATTAGCATTTTTTGAACGAAGAAAAAGAAAAGGATTCACGGAATTTGAAGCTATTCAAATTATGCGTGAACGAAATCATTTTGGAGCAATGATGGTTGATCAAGGAGATGCAGATGCTATGATTACTGGCTTAACAAGAAGCTACAGATCTTCTGTTAGCCCTGCAATACGAATTGTTGGATTGGAAAAAGATGTAAACACTGTTTCTGGAATGTATATCTTAAATTCCAAAAGAGGTCCTTTATTTTTAGCTGACACAACCATTAATCTTAACCCAAGCGCAGAACAAATTGCAGAAATAACCTTCAATGTTTCTAAAATAATCCGCAGATTAAAAGTAACGCCAAAGATTGCATTATTGAGTTACTCAAATTTTGGTTCATCCCCAGGGCCTGATTCTGAAAAAATGGCAAAAGCAGTTGAAATTTTACATGAAAAACATCCTACTTTGATTGTTGATGGAGAGATCCAAGCAAATTTTGCTTTAAACAAAGAATTGATGAATGAGAAGTTTTCGTTTTCGCAACTTGCAAATAAAGAAGTAAACACCCTTATTTTTCCAAATCTTTCAGCAGGAAACATCTCCTATAAACTTTTACAACAACTTATTGATGCCGATGCTATTGGACCAATATTAGTAGGTTTGAAAAAATCCATTCATGTGTTACAACTTGGCTCATCGGTGAGGGAAATTATAAATATGATAAAAATCGCTGTAATAGACGCACAAAATAAATAAGCTATGATAGGTTCATTAAATGGAAGGTTAATAGAGAAAAATCCAACAGAGTTATTAATAGAATGTTCCGGAGTTGGTTATGAAGTTAAAATATCCTTAAATACTTATTCACAGCTAACTGACAGTGAACAAATAAAATTACACACAAAACTAATCGTTCGGGAGGATGCTCAAATTTTGTATGGCTTTTTTACAAAAGAAGAACGTGAAATGTTTAATTATTTAATCAGTGTTTCCGGAATTGGTCCCAATACAGCAATGATCATGTTGTCTTCTCTTATTCC
>JBIKOE010000085.1:0-4070 GCA_044358215.1 Crocinitomicaceae bacterium | reverse complement strand
CCCAAAAATGAGTCATTTTTTCATTGTTTCCATTTATTAGCAATTTTCCATTTTCTAATTTAGCATTTGCTATTGGTTCACCTCCAGATTGACTTAAATATCTTTCAATCTCAGCAATAGAACTTATTGGAAGTTCAACCCAAACAATCGTGTTGTCGAAAGGCATTAACTTATAAATATCACCAAGAGAAACTGTTCCTTTACCTATTGTAGAGCGCAAACCTCCAGTATTTAGTAAGCAAAAAATAGGCTGTGCTAATTTTACATTTTTTGTTTGGTTCGTAAAAATTGCATCTGCGCACCAATTCATTAGTGAGGAAGAAGGGCGTTGAATTTCAAAATTATCTTTTGAGAAACCAAGAACTTGATTTATTTCTTTGTCAAGTGAATCTTTGTAGGGCTGAATCAGTTCGTCAATTTTTGACGAATTAGACACAGAAGAATCTATCGCTTGTTTTGGTGATAAGTGATGTATCATTAAATGGGAAGAGCAAGCGAAAAGACTTGCCCCCAAAAAACTCATTAAAATGAGTCTAATCATTATTCAATAACGATTGATCGTTGCGCTGTCCCAAATGGAGTTACTACCTTAACCAAGTAAGTTCCTGCATTTAATTTTGAAATATTTGCTTTCACAAGAGCTAGATTATTAACATCAGCAGATAATACAACTCTTCCTTGGAAATCAATTATTTGATAAGAAGATATAGTTGTAGCATCCACATGTAAATTTATTTCATCCTTGCTTGGATTTGGATAAGTAATAAATCCATTGTTTAATAATTCATTAATAGATGCCTCACACGCTAATGGTTCATAGGTCATATTTGAAAAATTAACAAAACATGCATAATCAATACTGTCAACAAATGGATTTCTATTATTTTGAAGAGAGTCAACAAAATCATTTCTTGCAATTTCCCAATTATCTGGCGGATCTTGAAAATGCCACTGCTTTAGTAAATATTGATTTTGATAACTTGGTAAAGCCCAGCTATTTCCGCTAATGGTTGTATAGCAAATTGCTTCGTACATCATTGCTCTTGCCGCATCTCCTTTGTGTTCGTCTCTTGGTTCGAAGACAGTCTGTCCATTTGCATCAGTTCCAAATTTAGATCCTAAATAAGTTGATGTTACATTTACAACAATACCTAATGCATTATTATTACGTACAATATTTACATCATTTAAATTCGTAGGGAATAAATGGTGATAATCGCTATATTCTGGTAAAAGTGTTGCAGGATTTGTAGGCATCCAACTATGACAATAAGTATGTTCTCTACTATAACCATTCGAGGCCCAATCAAAAGGTTCAGTATAAATCTTATTTTCACCGCTATAAACGCAGGTAACAACTCTTCTATCTAATGTTGTATCTCGCGCTTCAAATGAATAAATCATGGTATTGGCGTAATAGCTATAATATTGTACTTGATGAGGATTTACCAAAGCATGTAAATTATTCGCAAATGAGGAATTCCCTGTGTTTAAAGTACTATAATAAGATGCAGGAAGCATTGTGGCAGGAGTTGTACTATTTCCTAACAATGGAGCCGTTATATTGTAGTTTCTAAAATTATTGGGGCCATTATATGTATAAATAGCAAAATAATAAGTTGTTCCTGCTATAATATTATTTGGCGTAAAAGAAGTTGAATTTCGGCTAAAAACAACCTGTGCATCACCAACTATATCTCCTCTTTGATAAACTGTTCCATCTACTGGAACTCCGGTTATTGGAGAACCTTTTTTTCTCAGAACAAGATAACCATCAACAGCTGCTGTTCCTGTAAACGAAGCATTTATTCTGTATGTTTTTACATTTGAGAAAACTAAATTAGAAGCTTGTGAACTTGGTTCTGTTGCTAGAGTACCTCCAACACCATTTAAATTTACGATATAAGAAGCTTCATCTGCATCATTACTTGCAATCGTTAAAACTGCAGACCTTGTTCCAGATGCAGCTGGAGTGAAATTTAAAACTAAATTACCAGTTGATGTAGCTAAAACACTTGAAGGAAAAGAAGCAACAGAAAAATCAGCTGCATTTGTTCCAGAAATTGTTGCAGAAGCAATATTCAATGTATTTAAAGTTCCAAGATTCTCAATCGTAAAGGTTGAAGGGCTCATCGATGCAACGGAAGAACTTGTAAAATAAGATCCACCAGAAACGATTGTTGTTGCTCCTTGTTTCACATTAATTTCTTGCTCAGGTGTTGCGGCGCCAATAGTAATATTTACATCATCTACTCCGATATTTCCAGAAACTTTATTCGTATATATAAAGCGGATAAATCTTGTTGTTGCTAATGGCACATCTGTAAACATTGCATAAGTTGCACTCGGCGGTGAAGTATGAGAATGCAAGGTTGTCCAAACAGTTCCTAAATTGGATTCTTCAACAGTAAAGGTTCCTCCTGCAAAACTATTTCCTGTAAGATAATAAGTTAAATTTCCAGCATTGCTATTAAAGTTAATAAGCAAGTAATCTCCAGTATTGTCAAATTTCATGGCTGGAGGTGTATTACCAGAAGCAGCATAAAACATAGTTCCAGATTCACTCCAACCAGTTGGGAGATTCGTAGTTGTAAAACTCCAGCTTGTTGGTAAAACAGCTTGAGTATTTCCAATAAAACTTAGTAGAACTAATAATACAGTAAAAGCGGTATTTTTTTTCATGTTGTTTTTTAAATTTATTATTCTATTTATTAGAACCCCACTTTGAGTCCCAAACTAAACCTTCTTCCCATTCCAACAAATACAGTTGAGGAAGCGCCATTAAAGCTAGCTCCATTTTGCGCATCGGAAATATAAAAAGTATTAGCAATATTCATTATTCCACCAGTGAAAGTAAAATTCATTTTTTCATAGGTGATATCGTAACCAAAATTAAGATCTAAAAGTCCATAGCTTGGCATTTTCCATGATTCTCTATTGATATTCTTACCTGTTAAAGCAAGTGGATCAAAATTTGCATAGTTTTTATCAAAATAGGTAAATCTTAATTTGACATATAGATTTTTAATGATTTCATAGCGAAGACTAGTTCCTAATTGCACCTGAGCAGCATCTCCAACATGCACATTGTCTGCACCAAAATAAAATGAAGTAACTATAATATTATCATTATCAATAATATTGACCAGGGTTGAATCTTTACTGCTTGTAATTGTTTTCCAATCTCCAAGAGACACCAAGCCTTCAAAATCAAGATTTGGTAAAATTTTATAAATAAAATCAATTTCAATTCCCCTGTGAAGTGCGTCTAATCCATTTATGTTGTATGAAAATGTTCCATCAGGGGTAACAACCGTTGGCGTATTTTGTGGTGGTTTGTTTCTCCATAAAGTGTAATACATATTTAAATTAGAAGAGAATCTTTTACTCTTGTGACCATACCCCAATTCAAAAGATGAAACTTCTTGATTTTTTATTTGCAAGAATTCTTTGTTGTTATTATCAAATACAGCATTCATTTTTGGAGCAATGCTTAAATATCCCAGGTTACAAAAAATATTTTCATGTGAATTGATATTGTAATTCATCCCAGCTTTAATCGTTGCTCCCGAAAACCATTTTTGATCAGTAGTTGCAAATCGCGCTTGAGTTGAATTATTGTTGTATGAAACACCATTATAAACTAGTGTATCACCATAACCGACGGCTTGAACCAATGTTGTATCTGAAAGCACAAGATCTTTCTTCTTAAAGTAATCCGTTCTTTGATAACCAGTCATATTGAATGAGGAGGTTAAAAAAGAACTCCATTTGTCTTTCTTGTATTCAATTTGCCCAAAAAAACCTGCCCATTTTACAGTTGCATCGTTGTGATAAGAAACTTTATCTCCAATTCTCTTCATTCCATAGGATGTGTTTCCTGCACCTACTGGCTGATTTTTATTTGAATTATCAATTGCATAGTCTCCACCTATCAAATCATAAACCGATTGGTAATGTGCTCCTTTGTAATATCGTGCATCAACTCCAAACATACTTGAAAGACTATTGCTAAGCTTATAATTAAATGTTGACAATAGACCAAACCACTTATGATCGTTGTTTGCTGC
>JBIKOE010000084.1:0-4145 GCA_044358215.1 Crocinitomicaceae bacterium | reverse complement strand
AGTTCCCTGTGATTTTTAAACAACTCATGTCAGAGGTAGCAGGAATTTACCTTAATACAAACGAACATCTTCGTGCTAACACAGAAGTTGAAACGCGAGAAGATCGTTTTATTTCAAAAGTGCGTCAAGATTATCCAGCACATATTGTCCATAAAGCTGCACCAATAATGCATAAAATCCGCTCTGTAAAAGATGCAATTGAACTAGAATTGATGCAAAGGGCTTGCAAAATTACGGAGTCGAGTATTCTGCGCTTATTGAAATTTATTAAACCCGGAGTTTGGGAATATGAAATTGAGGCGGAATTAGCACATGAATTTTTACGAAATCGTTCTAAAGGCTTTGCTTACACGCCAATTATTGCTTCCGGAAAAAATGCCTGTGTTCTGCATTACATTGAAAATAATCAGCTCTGCAAAGATGGGGAGGTTATTTTATTGGATGTCGGTGCTGAATATGCAAATTACTCTTCCGATTTAACACGCTGTATCCCTGTAAATGGTAGATTTACCGCGCGACAAAAAGCAGTTTATAATGCCGTTTTACATGTTAAAACAGAAGCTGAAAAGTTATTGGTTCCAGGAACAATAATGGCGGAATACCATAAAAAAGTTGGAATTTTAATGGAAGAACAATTAGTAAATTTAGGATTGATCTCCATGGACGATATTAAAAATCAAAAAGCAGATTGGCCGGCCTATAAAAAGTATTTTATGCATGGGACATCTCATTTCATAGGTCTTGACACACATGATGTTGGACTTTGGCATGAGCCAATTTCAGAGGGAATGGTATTTACCTGCGAACCGGGTATTTATATTCCAGAGGAAGGTTTGGGTATTCGTTTGGAAGATGATTTAGTTGTCCAAAAGTCTGGTGCGCCGTTTAATTTAATGAAAGATATTCCTTTACAAGCTGATCACATTGAAGAATTGATGAATGCAAATTAATTCGTAATGTTAAATTTCAGAGTTTCAGGAGAAGGCAAAACCATTGTTTTCTTACATGGATTTTTAGAATCTCTTACAATGTGGGATTATTTACCACTTCAACAACTTGGTTCTAGAAATATTTTTATTGATTTACCAGGACACGGAAAATCACCATTAACAGATAAATCAGAACATGCAAGCCTAGAATTTATGGCAGATGAGGTGATCACTGTCCTTATTCATTTAAAAGTTGCTGAATTTTCCCTTGTTGGCCATTCTATGGGCGCTTATGTTGGACTGCTAATAAAACAAAAACTTGAATTCTGTAACTTGCTGGTTTTACTCAACTCTAACTTTTGGTGCGACAATGAACAGAAGAAAATAGATCGCCTGAGAGTCGTAAAAATTGTTTTAAAAGCAAAAAACATATTTACAAATGAAGCGATACCCAATTTATTTTGGAAGCCAGAATTACACAAAGACGAAATAAAAAAATTGAAAGATGAAGCACTTAAAATGTCTTCTGAAGCAATCACTTACGCGACCTTAGCAATGCGAGACCGCAAAGATTTTTCGAAAGAAATCCATCAGAACCCATCAGGTTATTTGCTAATTCATGGCGCGTATGATAAATTGGTTTCAATCTCAGATTTAGAAAATAGACTTGTTTCTAGAAAGCAGCTACATATAATTGAAAATGCTGGGCACATGTCCCATATTGAAAATAGTGAAGAGTTAATGAGAATTTTAAAATCAAGTTTTAATTGTTTTAATTAAATTTGTTACAAACGAATATTTTAATACTAGTATTTTTTTAATAAATTATTGATTCTATGAAAAAATCCCACTTTATAATTGTATTTATCGCTCTTTTATTTTCATCTTGTATTACCACCCCAGGAAGTCCAATTATCAAAAAAAACGGTAAGAAAGCAGAAAAAATAATCATTTTAGATGCCATACCACCAATAGGTTACCAAGCTTTAACGCCCTCAAAAAGTGTAACAAAAGCAGGGTTAAATCCTAGTATTTTATCTCAATGTAGACTCGATTCATATAATGCCAGGATTAATTCAAATGATGGGAGTATTTCCTATAGCTTCTATGACCCGGCTTCTAATAGTTATTTAAATGATATCACGAATAAATCCATTATAAGTATAAGAATCATAAAAGATTCTTTAAGTTGTAAAGTATTGAATTATAAGTTTTCGCAAACAATAGATGGAAAAAGAAAACCGATGTCTATTTCATTTGTCCTTGATCATAGTGGTTCTATGGGAGACGAAAGGGCAAATATTATTCAAGAAGCACTTTATATGGCATTAGACAGTAAACATATAGATGATGAAATTTCAATTTTTAAGTTTGATAAGTATGCAAATAATTTAATAAATTCTAAAGATAAGAATGCTCTAAAAAAAGTTCTTATGCCAACCATGGGTCTAAATGGCTATGGCTATACAACTTCAATTCAAGACGCAATCAAATTAGCTATTGACGAACAAAATAAATCTTCTCTTAAAGAAAAAATGATTGTAATTATTACTGATGGCAGCGAAAACTCTTCGGAAAAAGCAACAGATATAGGAAGACTTATAACTGAAGCTAAAAGTTCTAGAATAGTAATTAATTCTTTTGGTTTTGGTGAATACATTGATAAGGAGTACTTATTAAATTTAAGTCAAGAAACCGGAGGAGATTTTAGACAAGTATTTTCTAGATATGAACTAGCTAATATTTTTAATCATACAATGTACAGAATAAACTACAACTTCAAAGTTAATTTTACCCCTTGCATGTTCGGAGATAGTTTGAAGCTTCTCACAATGGTTAAATTAGGAGACAGTACTTACACAAATGAAAGATTAGTATATAGCCCATTTAGTCTTGGAGAAACGATTGAATTAAATGTCTTATTTGATAAAGATAAATTCAATGTTAAAAAAGAATATGAATCAGAGATTATAGGTTTTATTAAATTTTTAATACAACATCCGACTGTTCGTGTTGAAATAGCGGGTCATACAGACTCTAATTCAGATGAAAAACACAATCAAAAACTTTCTGAAAATCGTGCATTAGCAATAAAAAAATTCCTAGAATTGAATGGTATTGATGAAAAACGAATAACAACTATTGGCTATGGAGAAACAACGCCAAAGTATGAAAATGATTCTGATGAAAATCGAGCTTTAAATAGACGAATAGAAGTTAAAATCATTAACTAGAATAAACTTACTTGTAGGAAATAAAAAATTCTTCTAGTGAAAGAGATAATTCCTAAAATAAGGAAGATTGTTTATTTATAGAATCCATAATAATCGTTACTGGTCCATCGTTGATAAGTTCAACTTGCATGTTTCCGCCAAAAACACCTTTCTCAATTTTTCCGCTAAATGATTTTTTAAGTTGAGATAAGAAATATTCATACAAAGGAATTGCTTGTTCTGGCTTTGCAGAACGAATAAAACTTGGGCGATTTCCTTTTTTTGTGTCTGCAAATAATGTGAATTGACTTACAATAAGCAAGCCGCCAGAAATGTCGGAGACAGAAAGATTCATTTTCCCATCGTCATCGCTAAAAATCCTAAGATGTATTAACTTTTGAATTAAATAATCAGCATCAAGTTGGGAATCAACATGCTCAATTCCTAGTAAAACAAGAAGTCCTTGTTGTATTTCCCCTACAATTTCTCCGTTTATTTTTACGGATGCTTCTCTAACACGTTGTATTACTATTCTCATGCAAAAGTCTTTCTACGATGAGGGTCACTTGGGTCTTCGTACATTAAATCTAAATAACTTTGATAACGAGAAAAGGAAATCTCATCTTTTTCTACAGCGTCTTTCACAGCACAATTTGGTTCATTTAAGTGCAGACAATTGTGAAAACGACAAGCGCCAATTAGATTTCTCATTTCCGGAAAATAGTGTGCCATGTGCTCTTTCTCTAAATCAATTACGCCAAAAGCACGAATTCCAGGGGTGTCAATAATATAACCGCCACTTGCTAAGCTGTGCATTTCTGCAAAAGTAGTGGTGTGTTTTCCTTGCTCGTGCACCTTTGAAATTTCTCCTGTCCGTAGCGTTAAAGTTGGATCCAATGAATTCACCAAGGTTGTCTTTCCAACTCCGCTATTTCCTGAAATCATAACTTGTTTCTCTTTGAGTTCCTTTCGAAGAAAACTTATTTGTGCTTCATTTTCAGCG
>JBIKOE010000083.1:0-4183 GCA_044358215.1 Crocinitomicaceae bacterium | reverse complement strand
ATTTCACTGAAATAGTCAAAAGGTGGGATGTGTAAATCAAATTGTAAAGCATAGGCAAAAGATAGTTGTACAATCGCTGCAATGAACTCGTCATTCACGACAGAATTTTGTGTATCTCGAAAAAGTGAGCCAAGGTGTCCTTTTCCTTCAACATAAAAATGACGTTCGTGATTAATAAAAATTCGGCCTATAAGATAGCCACTGTCATTGATGCGATGCTGAAGAAAAGACTCCGCTAAAAAATTAAAAATATTGATGATTCCAAAATAGCCATTATTTTCATTCGACCGGAAATAAGCTGTTCCCCAAAGTGGATCATTATCTGGCATCTTAAAAACATTTCTGTGCAAATTAAAAACCAAGATATCACTTCCGATGTAAGCATGAATTTCATGTGCTCCTTTGTCTTCATAATTTAAACGAATCCGAGGATCTTTAATCTTCAACTTTAGCGCATCTAATTCCTTACAAATTGCTTTTTTTAAAGACATGAAAACTTTTTCGCAGTCATCAGCAACATCTTGCTTTAAAGCTGATTTATCCAAAAGTAACTTCAGTAAATGCTCTCTGTTTTTATTTAGTTCTTTTTCTTTCATTTAATAAAATTAGTTTACCAAAAATACATATTTTAAGTAGATTCAAGAAATAGTAATGTCTGCGAAGTACAGATTTAATTGAGAAAATCGATTTAAAAATTAGGAATTTCCGTTAAATGTAACGAAATTTGAATATTGCCTTATGTTGTAATTTGTAATGCAGGTCAAAATAAATAAAATAAGTAAGTTAATAGTCATGAAAAAAAGTATTTGGTTTGTTATAAATCCAATATCTGGTGTTCGTCGTAAAGACGACATACCGCAACTTATTCATGAACATTTGGATCATAGTCAATTTGATTATAAAATTAAAAGCTCAAGTTACAAAGGACAGGCAATTGAAATCGCAAAAGAAGCGATAAAGAACAACATTCATATTGTATGTGCTGTTGGTGGTGATGGTTCGGTTCACGAAGTTGGAACTACCTTAATTGGATCAAAAACTAAATTAGCTATTATTCCAATTGGTTCAGGGAATGGTTTAGCGAGGCACATGAACATACCTTTAACAATTCCAGAAGCTATTTTATGTATAAATTCTATTACTGAAATACAAATGGATACAGTTCTTGTAAACGACAACCCTTTTTTAGGTTTTGGAGGATATGGATTAGATGCACTGATTGCAAAACGCTTTGATGAAGACAAAAAACGTGGTTTTTGGACCTACGTTAAACATGTTTTTAAGGAGTATTTTAAGTACAATCCCATTAACATTTCAATTGACACAAATGGTCAAATTAAAAAAATGCCCGTTGTGATGTGTACAATTGCAAATACCTCAGAATTTGGAAATGGCTTTATTTTTTCACCAAAGTCAGATGCTACAGATGGGAAAATAGAACTAATCCTATTAAAACCATTTTCAAAGTGGCGGATTCCTCTATTGATCTACCAATTTTTTATGGGTCGTTCTGATCGCTCACAATTTACTGAAGTTATTTCCTTTCAAAAGGCAAAAATAAATATCTCACAAGGCATGGCTCAGTATGATGGAGAACCTACTATGGTAAAAAGAGAATTAAATGTGCAAGTAGTTCCAAGAAGTCTTCACATCTTAGTTGGAAAGTAACAAATGAAATTTGTAGAAGCAGATTTATGCGCTTTTCTTGAAATCCTAGAAAATTTGGACGAAAAAAAATCAGCATCTTGGGGAAAAATGACTCCTCAAAGAATGATTGAGCATTTAAGCGATTGTATTTATATGTCTTGTGGTATAGGAAATCATGAACTCTTAATTCCAGAAGAGAAAATTAAAGGAATGCAAGCTTTTTTAATCAGCGATAAAGAAATGCCTCAAAACATTCTTGTACCATTTGCAAAAGAAAACACTCCTCTGCGAAATACTGACATAGAATTAGCTATAGATGAATTTACAATGGCTTGGGTTGATTTTGAAGAAATGTATTCCCAAGACCAAAAAAAAACAGCGCTTCACCCCTACTATGGAAATTTGAATTATGAGCAATGGCTTTTATTGCATTCAAAGCATTTCACACATCATTTCTCTCAATTTGGATTAATGTAATGAATCCTTTACTCTTATCGCTTATTATTGGCGTCCTATTAGGTACTGGAAACTATATTAGAATTAGAAAAAAAGGGTATAAATCACCCAGCCAGTTATTCCTAAGTATTCTTGTCTTTTTTGGATTGACATTTACTATTTTGAAGCACTTCTACAAATAGCTTAAAATAGCTTACAGGCGGTATTTCTTAAAAAACGCATCCCAATTCCATACAAAATTACCCATTACTTCATCCATTCTCTTCAAAAACAATGGATTTGGGGCCTGCATTCTGCGGAAATATTCATCCTGAAATTCATTTAATTTATATTTATGAAAAACTGCTTTAGACATTCCATAAATCCAATTTTTTGATGGATGATTGATCCGTAAAATAAAATTTTGATATTCTTTTACGATTTTTTTAAAAGCGTTTGCATCGAGATCGTAAAATTTCGAAAGTTTTTCGAAAATAATAGTTTCAACTCTTTCAGCTTGGTCAGCATCGAAAGTGCTTTCTAAATAAGATAGATTACCAACAATAACAATTAAGCCAAATTCTCCATTATTGTCTTTATCAATATTTGGTGAAGTTGTAAACGCTAAATCTTCATTAATTAATTGTGCAACTTCAGAAAAGCCATTATCAATGCTATCGTAAAGTGCATTAATAAAAATATTTGCTACTTGATTATCAGTTAGTTTCCGCTTTATCAGTGTGCTAAACATCTCTATAGTTTATTAATGTGGATAATTACAAATTTAAGGTGCTACTTAACTGCATTGATTCTTAATTTTAAAGTGTTATTAACGAAGTTTTCAACAGAGATAGTAATAATGGATTGTTTACAACTCTATTTTTCTATACAGTAAAGTAAACTTATCTTTGCACAAAAATTAAGATATGAAAGTAGTAATTTCTACAAACAAAGGACAAATGCATGTTGCATTATATGATTTAGATGCTCCAAAAACAGTTGCTAATTTTGTGAAATTAGCCGAATCAGGATTTTACACTGGTTTGAAGTGGCACCGAGTTATCCCTGACTTTGTTATTCAAGGAGGTTGTCCCAACGGAACTGGTGCAGGTGGTCCGGGATATCAAATCGATTGCGAATTAGATGGTGAAAATCAATTTCACGATACTGGTGTGTTATCAATGGCTCATGCTGGAAGAAATACGGGAGGTTCTCAATTTTTTGTTTGTCATTCCAGAAGGAATACGGCTCACTTGGATAGAAATCATACTTGTTTTGGAAAGGTAACCGAAGGATTGGATGTTTTAGATCAAATTCGTGAAGGTGATTCAATTGATTCAATTGAAATAATTAAAGAATAGAATTCATTGATTTTTTAATCAACGCAAATTTTTTCTGCTTGAAAAAAGCCGCTTTCAACATCGATGTCTATTCTTCCTAAATAAACACCACCCCATCCAACTTGATTAACTAAAACATCTTTGTTTTTTGAGTTTTTAAGAACAAGCGGTTTATCAAAAAATGTATGTGTATGTCCTCCAAGAATTATATCAATATTTTGAGTCTCTGCTGCTAATTTTCTATCGGAATTGATGTTTTTATTTTCGTACTCAAATCCCAAATGTGAAAGGCAAATTACTAAATCACAGGATTTAGATTTTAATTCACTTGCTATTTTATTTGCAGTACTTATCGGATCTAAGTAGCGTGTAT
This sequence comes from Crocinitomicaceae bacterium, assembly GCA_044358215.1. Taxonomy (GTDB): domain Bacteria; phylum Bacteroidota; class Bacteroidia; order Flavobacteriales_D; family Crocinitomicaceae; genus UBA952. Next base: position 388 of record JBIKOE010000083.1, on the reverse strand, counting down.
TACCATATTTATCCATAGGAACTAAGCCTTTAAGAGTTATTCCGATTCCAAAAACACCAATCTTTATTCCTGCTTTATGAAAAATATGATGCGCTTTTGTTTTACCAGATAGAATTGTTTCTGAAAAATCATAGTTCGCACATAAAAACGGGAAATTAGCAAATTGTTGCGCATTTAAAAAGCCCTCTAAACCAATGTCGAAATCATGGTTTCCCATTGTTGCAGCATCGTATTCAAGAAGCGACATCAATTTCATTTCTAGCTCTCCATTAAAAGTATTAAAGTAAGGTGTGCCTTGAAAAATATCTCCTGCATCCAATAGTAAAACATGCTCTTCTTCACTTCTTATTTTTTGGAGAATAGTGTGGCGTTTGGAAACACCTCCCAT
>JBIKOE010000082.1:0-4283 GCA_044358215.1 Crocinitomicaceae bacterium | reverse complement strand
AGAGAAGTTCCGGACATTAAACCAATTATTTCAATATTCTTTAACATGTAGAACTATGTAAAAAAGATTTGCCTTATTTTTGTCAAAATTAAATGAAATATTCCAACAATGAATTTTGAATTATCAGAAGAACAAATTGCAGTTAAAGAAGCAGCGCGCGATTTCGCTCAAAATGTATTAAAACCAGGTGTTATTGAACGCGATAACCTTCAAAAATTTCCAGCAGAGGAAATGAAACTTTTGGGAGAACTTGGTTTTATGGGCATGATGGTCGATCCAAAATATGGTGGAAGTGGTATGGACACGATTTCATATGTTTTAGCAATTGAAGAAATTTCTAAGGTTGATGCTTCTGTTTCAGTTTGTATGTCTGTAAATAATTCCTTGGTAGCTTGGGGAATAGATAAATTTGGAACAGAAGCACAGAAAGAACACTTTTTAGTTCCACTTGCTAAAGGCGAGAAAATTGGTGCATTTTGTTTATCAGAGCCAGAAGCAGGTTCCGATGCGACTTCCCAACAAACTACAGCGATTGACATGGGCGACTATTATCTTTTGAATGGCGTCAAAAATTGGATTACAAATGGTTCAACAGCATCTACTTACATTGTAATCGCACAGACGCACAAAGAATTGGGCCATAAAGGAATTAATGCCTTAATTATTGAGCGCGGGATGGAAGGATTTATTGTTGGCGCAAAAGAAGATAAATTGGGAATTCGTGGAAGCGACACACATACTTTGATGTTTAATGATGTGAAGGTTCCAAAAGAAAATAGAATAGGAGAGGACGGCTTTGGATTTACTTTTTCGATGAAGGTTCTTGCTGGCGGTCGTATTGGAATTGCTGCACAAGCTTTGGGAATTGCAGGTGGCGCTTTTGAGTTAGCATTAGCTTATTCTAAGCAACGAAAGGCTTTTGGCAAAGAAATCTACAAACACCAAGCAATTGCATTTAAATTGGCAGATATGGCTACAGAAATTGAGGCAGCTCGACTTTTAGTTTACAGTTCTGCCTTAGATAAAGATGCAGGGAGAAATTACGATCAATCCAGTGCAATGGCAAAATTATATGCCTCAAAAGTTGCGATGGAACAAACGGTTGAAGCTGTTCAAATTCATGGTGGATATGGATTTGTAAAAGAATATCACGTTGAGCGAATGATGCGAGATGCAAAAATTACACAGATTTATGAAGGAACTTCGGAAGTTCAAAAAATCGTTATTTCTCGTGGAATATTAAAATAAATTTTTCTTAGGCGATTCGACCCCAATTTGGTTTTTTGCGTAAAATTTCCTGAACACTTTCTTTTAATTTTTGGTGTTTTGGCATGCTAAAATCAGCGTCTTCTTGAATTAAATTTCTTGCAGCATCTCTAGCAATTGTTACTATTTGTCCATCTCTTGCTAAGTCGGCAATTTTCAAATCCAAAACGCCACTTTGTTGCGTTCCCATAAGATCGCCAGGACCCCGCAGTTGTAAATCTACCTCAGAAATTATGAATCCATCATTTGTTTGTACCATTGTTTCCATTCTTTTTAAACCTTCTTTTGAAAGTTTTTCACCGGTCATTAGAATGCAGTATGATTTTTCAGCTCCTCGACCTACACGTCCGCGCAATTGGTGCAATTGAGATAAACCAAATCTTTCCGCACTTTCAATTACCATTACGGAGGCATTTGGGACATTCACACCAACTTCAATAACTGTAGTTGCGACCATTATTTGAGTTTCACCCTTCACAAAACGCTGCATTTCAAATTCTTTATCTTCAGGGCGCATTTTTCCATGGACAATACTAACTTGATATTCTGGCATAGGAAAAGACTGTGATACTGCCTCAAATCCATCCATTAGATTATGAAAATCTAGGGTTTCGGATTCTTTAATAAGCGGATAAACAACATAAATCTGTCTTCCCAAGGCAATTTGCTCTTTCATGAAGCCGAAGAGACGCAAGCGGTGACTTTCAAAGCGATGAATTGTAGAAATTGGTTTTCTTCCCGGGGGAAGTTCATCGATTACAGAAACCTCTAAGTCACCATAAAATGTCATTGCTAGTGTTCTTGGAATTGGTGTTGCAGTCATAATTAGCACATGCGGTGGCACCGTATTTTTTCGCCACATTTTTGCTCTTTGCGCCACACCAAATCTGTGTTGTTCATCGATTACCACAAGTCCTAAATTCTGAAATTGGACAGTGTCTTCCAACAAGGCATGAGTACCGATTAAGAGTTGAATACTTCCATCTAATAATCCTTCGTGAATAACTTTTCTCGCTGCTTTTTTTACCGAACCAGTAAGAAGTGCAACTTTAAGATTTAAGGGAGCTAGAAGTTTTTGAATGGATTCAAAATGCTGCGCAGCAAGAATTTCTGTAGGAGCCATTAGTGCAGACTGAAAACCACTCCCAATACCTATCAACATAGTTAAGAGTGCAACAAGTGTTTTTCCACTTCCAACATCTCCTTGAAGCAAGCGGTTCATGTGTTTTGCACTTAAAAAGTCTTTTCTAATTTCTTTGATAACCTTTTTTTGCGCATTTGTAAGTTCAAAAGGCATGTGTTGGCTATAAAACGTATTAAAAGGCTCTCCCAATTCTTTAAAAACAAATCCGTTTAATTTTTTCGCACTCACCTCTTTTCTAAGTAGCATTTCAAGTTGCAGGAAAAATAATTCTTCAAATTTTAAACGCAACCGTGCTTGTTGAAACTCCTGCTCGTTTTTTGGAATATGAATTCCCAACAATGCTTTTTCTCTTGAAATAAGTTTGTGTTGCGTGCATATCCATTCTGGAAGTATTTCTGGGATAAAGCCAGATATTTGTTGAATTAAGGCATGAACTAGTTTTTCAATTCCTTTTGAATGAAGGTTTCTGGCACTTAGTTTTTCTGTGCTAGAATAAACTGCTTGTAAGCCAGTGCGAATTGTCAATTCTGAGAAAAGCGTTAATTCAGGATGCGGGATATTCCAAGTTGAGCTATATAACTTTGCTTTACCAAAAACCTGGTATTCTACATTGAGTTTTAAATTTGGTTTTATCCATTGAAAACCTTGGAACCAAACTAAATCAATCGTTCCGCTAGCATCTTCAAAGCGCGCTGTTAATTTTTTATAGCGCCCAGCACCACTTTCTTTTACCTCTTTTAATACGCCTCTAAGTTGAATAGCTGTATCAACATAAGGCAAATCAGAAATCTGATGATAAGTAGAACGATCTAAGTAACGAAATGGATAATATTCAAGTAAATCTTTAAAGGTAAAAATCCCGATTTCTTTTTGTAACAATTCAGCACGCTGAGGCCCAACACCTTTTAAAAACTCAATAGGTGTTTGTAGCAATTGGTTCATTTAGAGCTGCTTAAAAAGGTTATTTCCAAACGCCCATTTTATTGAACTTCTCAATACGTTGTTCAACTCTTTCGTCGGGTTTAATGGCTTCTAATTTTTTGATGTATTCCTTCACCTTCTCTTTTACAATGGAAAACATTTTTTCCTGTTCGCGGTGTGCACCATTGAGAGGTTCTTTAATCACTTCATCTACTAAGCCATGAGATTTCATATCTGTTGAAGTAAGTTTTAGTGCTTCTGCAGCTTTCTCTTTGAAATCCCAAGAACGCCATAGAATAGAAGAACAAGATTCAGGTGAGATAACAGAATACCATGTATTTTCAAGCATTACAACCTTATCGCCAACACCAATTCCAAGTGCGCCACCAGAAGCACCTTCTCCAATAATTATGCAAATAACAGGAACTTTTAAGCGCATCATTTCGTAAATATTACGAGCAATTGCTTCTCCTTGACCTCTTTCTTCTGCTTCAATTCCTGGAAAAGCACCTGGAGTATCAATAAAAGTTACAATTGGCTTATTAAATTTTTCTGCTAATTTCATCAAGCGCAAAGCTTTACGATAGCCCTCCGGATTTGCCATTCCAAAATTTCGGTATTGGCGCATTTTTGTATTTATTCCTTTTTGCTGTCCAATAAACATAACACTTTTCCCGTCCAATAATCCAAATCCACCAACCATTGCTTTATCATCTTTCACATTTCTATCTCCGTGAAGTTCAATGAAATTACCGTCCGTTAAGGCATTGATATAAGCAAGCGTGTAGGGGCGATCTGGATGGCGAGAGAGTTGTACCCTTTGCCAAGGACTTAACTTTGAAAAAATATCCTTTGTTTTTGCTACTAGTTTTCTTTGAAGTTCAGATACTTTATCGCTCATATCCACATCTGTGGTTTCACCAATTTTTTTGGTTTGTTCGATTTGTTCTTC
>JBIKOE010000019.1:0-41285 GCA_044358215.1 Crocinitomicaceae bacterium | reverse complement strand
GCATAAAATCAATGCGGTGATTAGCACAGCGAAGCGAAATTTCATTGAAATATTTTTGAATTCCCTCAACATATAATTCTTTAATTTCTGCAGTCTGCAATTTTATTTTTTCACCTGTTTCCATATCCACTAGTTGATACGGCCTATTTTCAAGTTCAAAATCTACTTCAATTTTTTTATTGACAACATGAAATAACAGCACTTCGTGTTTGTTATGCTTTAAGTGTTGTAAGGCACGGAATAACTCATCAATAGATTCAGGATCATCTAATAAATCAGAAAAAACAACTACTAAACTTCTTCTGTGAGTTAATTCAGCAATGTCATGAAGAATGGAAATTGTATTTGTTGCTTTTTTCTTTTTTTCATCATAATTTCTCAAACGCGCTTCCAATTCGCTAAACAAATAGCGATGATGTGCCGCAGAAGATTTTCCTTGAGTGTGCAATTCAAGTTCAGCATTAAATAAACTCAAGCCTACTGCATCACGTTGACGTTTTAACAATTCTATAATACTTGCTGCAGCATAAATTGAGAATTCAAGTTTTGAAATAGTTTCATTGGAAAAATGCATGGAACTTGATGAATCAATTACAATTTGACACCTTAAATTCGTTTCTTCCTCATATTTCTTCGTAAACATTTTTTCAGTTCTTGCAAACAACTTCCAATCAATATGTCGAGTAGATTCTCCCGTATTATACAAACGATGTTCTGCAAATTCTACTGAAAACCCATGAAACGGACTTTTATGCAAACCCGTAATAAATCCTTCAACTACCTGTTTAGCAAGTAATTCAATATTCCCAAAATGAGCTAAACGCAAACGATCTATTGTAGGATTCATAAAGTTTTTAATAAATCACTAAGTTAAAAATAAGTTACTTAAATTACATTTAATTCTTTTCCAACCTTTATAAAAGCAGTAATTGCTTTATCTAAATCTGAAATAGAATGCGCTGCGGATATTTGTGTTCGAATCCGTGCTTGGCCTTTGGCTACAACTGGAAAGAAAAATCCAACTGCATAAACATCTTCTTTAAGCAATAGCTCTGCAAATTTTTGAGAAAGTGCAGCATCGTACAACATAATAGGCACAATTGGTGAGTCGCCTGGCTTAATATCAAAACCTGCACTCCTTATTTTTTCTTTAAAATAAAGTGTATTTTGCTCTAATTTATCGCGCAAAACAGTTGTTGAAGATAGAATTTCAAAAACTTTTATGGAAGCACCCACAATAGATGGAGCCAAAGAATTAGAAAATAAATACGGCCTAGATCGTTGACGCAACATTTCTATTATTTCTTTTTTTCCTGTCGTATAACCTCCCATCGCTCCACCAAGTGCCTTGCCCAAAGTACCAGTAATAATATCCACGCGATCCATTACTCCACAATGTTCTGGAACACCACGGCCTGTTTTACCAATAAATCCAGCAGAATGGCATTCATCTGTCATTACCAAAGCATCGTATTTATCTGCTAAATCACAAATTTTATCCATTTTAGCAATGTCACCATCCATCGAAAAAACCCCATCTGTAACGATAATACGAAACCTTTGTGCTTTCGCTAGCTTAAGCTGCTCTTCTAAATCCTGCATATCTGAATGTTGATAACGATAGCGCTGTGCTTTACACAATCTAATTCCATCTATTATTGATGCATGATTTAATGCATCGGAAATAATTGCATCTTCCTCTGTAAACAAAGGCTCAAATAAACCCCCATTTGCATCAAAAGCTGCAGCATACAAAATAGTATCTTCGGTTCCATAAAACGCTGCTATTTTTTGCTCTAGTTGTTTATGAATATCCTGAGTGCCACATATGAAACGTACAGAGGACATGCCGAAACCATGAGTATCTAATGCATCTTTTGCAGCCTGAATAACTTCGGGATGAGAAGATAAACCCAAATAATTATTTGCACACATCACCACTACATTATCTCCAGTATTTACTTTTACACTTGGACCTTGAGGACTTGTAATAATTCGCTCGCGCTTTAATAATCCTCCATCTTCAATGATTTTTAATTCACTTGCTAATGCATCTTTTAATTTTCCGTACATAAATTATTTTTTTGAGCGTTCTTGAATACGTTTGTTGATGAGTTGATAGAGTAATTTGGCATCTTTCTCGGAAATTTTTCTACCAAAGCGAATCATTTTACTAAAATAATCAAAATGAAATCGTTCTCCTCCTGAAATCCAAGGAGAAGCCTCCCAAATAGCGTGCATTGAACGTGGTTCAGGAATTGAAAAAGAAAAATTAGAAATATTTTCAAAATAATAAGGAACTGATTTTCCATATTTCAAAAGAGATCTTTTATACGATAAAGCCAAGTTATCAATCTTGATTAACTCTTTGCCATAAAGCAACCACAGAAAAGACCTTGAAACTTTTACCGCATAATAGACCCAAAAAACTAAAAATATGTAAATAATTATTTCTTCTTGATTTGATAATTGAAGATAAAAAAGCGACCAAAAAACTGTGCAGCCAATTGTAATCCACATTGCCAACCATGCGCCCATTAAAGCAGTAATAAGGTAGTTTTTTTCTGGGGAAATTACGATTGTAGTTTTTACTTTGCTATCTATAAAACTTATTCGATTGCCGATCCAATTCATACTGTAAAATTAAAACAAAACTGAAGGATAAGTAAGATAAAAAGTTCTTTTTAACAAAAAAAGGAATAAGTGAAATAGTAAATTAATATTTTAAATATAGAACTTTCTATTAATTTACAACCTTTAAAAGTCCCTTTACAACTTCAATTTTTGATGAATGTGGTCTTTTATAAGCGACTGCAACCGAAACTAAACTAGCAAGTCTATGATTACTAACTATGCTTGAGGGAACAAAAGTCCCTTTAATAAAATTTTCATTAATTGTAACAGAAACAATTCGGGGATTATCCGTTATTAATGTAGAGTCACCTTCAAATTTTAAATTTGCAAGAAAACCAGTAGATTTTGAAATAGAAGACCCAAGCAAGATTACGTTTCTTTTATTAATTATAGTCTCAGTTTCAATTAAATCTATAATTGGAGTAATTTGAGATCTAGCTTTAATTTTTTCAATGTCCCTTTTCACAAGATTTCTACCACCAAAATAAATAAATCTTTCGGGATTAATTGTCTTTCCATCCATCCTTATTTCAAAATGTAAGTGAGGCCCTGAAGCACGACCCGTACTTCCTCCTATACCAATAGCTTGACCAACTTTAACCTCGGTTTCATTTGAGACTAAAAATTTACTCAAATGCGCATAATATGTTTCAATTCCATTTGAATGAGATAATACAATTAAATTTCCATATCCACCTTTATGATACTTTGAAAACCGAACCTTCCCAAAATTGGATGCATAAACTGTATCCCCTGTTCTTAAATGCAAATCTATTCCGCAATGATTTCCAATATTTCTTTTTCCAAACCTTGAATTCACACAACCACGAACAGGCTTTATAAACCCTGTATGATAATTGTTATTTTTTTTATGATTAAAATCTATAACCTCATTCTCTACAATACTTATTTGAATTCTATTATCTGAAATAGGTAATTTGCTTAAGGCACTGAAACTATTTTTTTTATTTGATTTTGAATGATTTTTAATACACTGATTAACTTTCACAAAAGATTTCTCTTTCACGCTACAATGATTATTTACAACCCTTAAAGTAAAAGGGAATAAAAAAATTAGTGAAAGAGAAAAAAATAAGTTATTGTAATTCAAATCAAAAAAAATAGGATGGCAAATATAAAGGGAAATTTTACAATTACCTAAAAGAAAACAAATACCATCAAAGAAAATAAGTTGGTATTATTAAATTTTCACTTAATAGTTATTCTATATTAACGCTCAAACTTTCTAGTTTTTGATTATAGTCTCAACTGAGTTAATCTACAACAAGACCTTTATTTGTATTTAATTAACGAGCTATAAAGTACAAATTTCAGCTTCAGTAACTTTTAAGATTTTTCTGACCTCCTCTAAAGTCGGTGCTTCAGCGTAAGTCCTTAAAACTGGCTCGGTTCCCGAAGGTCGAATCATAACCCATCGCTCTGAATCAAAGAAATACTTAAATCCATCAATTGTTTTTAATTCTTTCACCTTGTATTCACCAAAAGATTTGTAATTATTGGCTTTGCAAGAAGTAATTATTTTTTGCTTTAAAACCTCTGTTATATGTAAATCACTTCTTTCAAATTTAAATGGGCCAACAATAGCATACACCTCATCAATTAATTCATCAAGTGTTTTTCCAGATTTCGCCATAAATTCCCAAATAATAAGCCCCATCCAAATTCCATCTCGCTCTGGAATGTGGCCTTTTACAGCAATACCACCTGATTCTTCCCCCCCTAATAAAACATCTTCTTTTACCATAATACTGGCAATTTCTTTAAAGCCAATTTTCGTTACCTCCAACTCTAAGCCATAATGTTTACAAAGTGCTTCTACACGAGGAGTAACACTAAAAGCTATTACAACCTTACCCGTCATCTGCTTGTATTTCACCATGTAATGAATCAAAAGTAAAATAATGTGATGAGAATCAATAAATTCACCTTTACCATTGAATAAACCAATTCTATCTGCATCACCATCGGTTGCAAGCGCACAATGCACACCTGGATTTTGAATAATATAAGATTCTAATTCTTTCAAATTCTTCGCAATCGGTTCAGGAGCTTGTCCTCGGAAAGAGGGATTATGATCGCAATGCAATAGTTCTACAGATGATAATATTCTAGGCATAACACGCTGCCCTGCTCCATACATTGCATCATAAACGAGTTTCATTCCTGAATTTGAAATTGCATTTATATCAAAATTGTTTTTTACGTGATTAATATAAAGTTCTTCTATGTCAACTAATTCAATTTTTCCTGATTGAATTGAATGTTCAATCGAAACGGAAGCATAATCTATTGTGCAACTTAAAGGAATTAGGTCTTCAACAGCTTGCACATTTTCCGGTTCTAAAGGTCCGCCAAAATGTGCCTTTAACTTAAACCCATTATAAGATGGTGGATTATGACTTGCTGTAATGATAACTCCAACTTCACAATTAAAGTGATTTGCAGCCAAAGAAATCATAGGAGTAGAAACAAAACCCCTGGCCATTTTTACTTTTATTCCCTGTTGAACTAACACTTTGGCAACAGTTTCCATAAATAATTCTCCTGCAAAGCGACAATCGTGCCCAACAATTACTGAAGGATTCTTATATTTCTGCTTAAGCCAAAGTCCGGTTGCCTCAGAAACTCGAGCTACATTTTGAACAGTGAAATCTGCTCCAATAATTGCCCTCCAACCATCTGTTCCAAATTTTATTACATCAGACATAGTACTTACTTTTTAAAAGAATTTATAGTTTTTTCAATAATCTGAATGCATTCTGTAATTTGATCTTTGGTAATGATTAAAGGCGGAGCAAAACGAATAATATTGCCGTGAGTTGGTTTCGCTAAAAGACCATTTTCTTTTAATGCAAGGCATAAATTCCAAGCAGTTTTTCCTGTTTCAGAATCATTTATAACAAGTGCATTCAACAATCCTTTTCCTCGAACTTTTAGGACTAAATCGGATTTAGATATGATTCTATTCATTTCATTACGAAAAAACGCTCCTAATTTTCTTGCATTTTGAATTAAATTTTCGTCATTAACAGCTTCTAAAGCAGCAATAGCAACCTTTGCTGCAATTGGATTCCCACCAAATGTAGAACCATGCTGACCAGGTTTTATAACTAGCATAATTTCATCATCTGCCAATACTGCAGAAACAGGATAAACGCCTCCAGAAAGTGCCTTCCCAAGTATTAAAATATCAGGGCGTCTGTATGTATTTTTTTGACGTTCACATTTTTGTTCGCAATTACAATTTCCACAAACTCCTAGTAAACTTCCAGTTCTACCAATTCCTGTTTGAACTTCATCTGCAATAAACAAAGCTCCATTTTCAGTGCATAAATTGCGTGCATTTGAAATATAATCATCTGAAGGAGTATAAACGCCAGCTTCACCCTGAATTGGTTCAACTAAAAATCCTACAACATTGGGTAATTTTAATGCTTTTTCTAAAGAAGGAATATCATCATATGGAATGGCAAGAAAACCCGGCGCATAAGGACCAAAATTCTTATTTGAATCTGGATCACTAGAAAAAGAAATTATCGTTGTGGTTCTCCCATGAAAATTCCCCTCGCAAACAACAATTACAGCCTGATTTTCTACAAGACCTTTTTTCTCATAGGCCCATTTTCGACAAAGTTTAATTGCAGTTTCTACCGCTTCTGCGCCTGTATTCATTGGTAAAACTTTGTCAAAACCAAATAAATCAGTGACATATTTTTCATATTCACCTAAACAATCATTGTAAAATGCTCTAGATGTTAATGCGAGAGTTTGTGCTTGATCAATTAAAGCTTTGGTAATACCCGGATGACAATGACCTTGATTCACCGCAGAATATGCCGATAGGAAGTCAAAATACTTTTTTCCTTCTACATCCCAAACAAAAACACCTTCGCCTTTTGCTAAGACTACAGGAAGAGGATGATAATTGTGCGCACCAAATTTATCCTCAAGTTCTATAAGATTATTTGCTCGATTTGTTTCCATTGTCAACTCATTACTTTAAATACTTGACAAAGGTACTAAATTCCCATTCGATATTATTATGGGTACATTCAACCACTAAATGCAAGTTTATTTTCATAAATATATTTAGAAAAAAGATAATTGGACGTTTTAAAGTCATGATTTTTTTTCGGTCTAGCATTTAACATACTCATTAACAATAAAGTATCCTGAATGCTTAACTTCCAATTCAATCTGTTTAGGGAAATAGTGTCTTATTTATTTATTTATTTATTTATTTATTTATTTATTTATTTATTTATTTATAGATTCAATCAAACCTCTTTCCAAGGTAGAAATGGATGAGATACATATTAAGAAAGTTATAATTTTACTGCAATTTTTTAATTGACAGCAAATTATTTTTTCTAGTCTGATGTTATGGTTTGTGCCCACTTTTTAAAAGGCAAAAAAACAAATCTCATAGAAAATAAAGAGTAGTTATTTGACCGTAGTCAAAACATTTTTCATGAATAGTCTTTTTTTATTCTACAATTAAAACACTTGTTTCTTTCAATCCGTTAACTTCAAAAGAAAGAAAGTATTCTCCTTTAGTTGATTTGTCCAAAATAAGTATTGATTGAGTTCCATCTTTAACGATTTTAAAGGCACATTTCTGACCAATTGCGTTTGTGACTGAAGTGTTATTCAACGTTTCAATAGAAGAATTGATATAAAAAACACCTATTTTAGAAGGGTTTGGATAAATCGAAATCGGATTTGAATTCAAGGTACTTGCTGAAAGTGTTCCAATACTGCCTCTTTTATAAATCACTTTACCACTATTGCCATCTTGGAAAACACAATGAACTTTCCCATTAGCATAAACGATATCTGGGTTAGTCTGAGCTCCTTGAACTGAGTTATTCACAAGTGCCTTCGAATTTAGAATTTCACTTATTATTCCTGTGGTTATAATCGCAGAATAGATTTCTGTATTTGATGTTTCTGCTTCTTGCCAAACTAGTACAATTGTATCGTTTGCTCCGGTAATTCTTGGATAATTCTGAGAACCATTTACGTTTACTGGAGGCGTCATCATTGTCGTTGATTGAAATAAAAGAGATGGGCTTGTTGACGTCTCTGAAATGTAGGTTCTATATGCACCAGATACTCGACTCGCAGAAACAGTAATTAACTTCCCGTTATTAAACATTCCGTGCGGACCAGTTGAAGGGCAAGAATTTATAAACCAATTCAATTCTGCGACATTTGCATATTCTGGAAATGTTAACCCATCATCGTTTGAGTAAACGGCATAAATATCACGAATGTTTAAATCGTTATTTCTATACAGCAAAGCATGTTGCGCACCATCAATGACATATTCCGCAGGACAACAATCACACGCTTCTTCAGGAATGGAAAGCGCAATTTCCATTTCAGGTTGATAAGTAATGCCTTGATCTATTGAATGAACAACATTATATCGTGGGTTTGTCATGGATGCATCATGAGCCATGTAAACAACTGACGGATTTCCATTTTCGTCCATATCCAAGGAAGGCATCCAAGCATGACCCGAATCATGATTGTCAACTCTGATTGTATCTGAAAATGTGATACCTCCATCAATTGACCTAAGAGCATAAACTTTCCCTAGATCCATTGACATTGCTTTAAAAACAGCAATTACCGTATCACCTTTGGAAGCAATATCTGGACCTGTCCAAGTCGTTAAATAACTGGAAACTGTTCCTGGAAGAAGTGTCACTGGAGTATCGAAGCTTGAACCATTCAGTCTTGCAGTATACAATAATCCTGTCGAAGTTTTTCCAAAAATCACAACTGGCACATCATTCGCTGCCAAAGTTATTCTTGGTCGCGTATTACCAAAGGTTGTTTCTTCAGTCACGAAAATTTCAGGTTCCCACTGAATTACAGTTTGACTCATTCCAGTCAAACTAAAACAACAAGTAAAAATTATAAGTAAGTTTTTCATTTTTTTCTTTAAAAAAATAAGGAAAATTAATCTAAGAATCTCTTACTGAAAATTTTATTTAAGAGAAATTTAAAATAGTTTTAATTGCTCCTCATCATCGTTATTAGGATCATCGTTATCCTCAGAGGCTTCGTTTGAGATATCCCATTCCATCGTCGTTGCATCATCACTTGTTATTTCAGTATTGCCGGACTCTTCAATACTATTTTCTGGCCAAGGTTCTTTGCCTTCATCAATTGGGTGCGTAAGAACAATTTCTTTTACTTTCAATTTTGTAAGTTGATTCCCTTGTGCCTTCATTCCTTTAACCTCAATCAAATCTGCTAATTGCATCTTGTTATCAGGTAAGTTTTTGGTTTCTTTCAGCAACTTATTGTATACAATCTTAACCTCTGGACGAAATGCCGTAGAAACCGCATCGAGATAAGAACCCTCGCTATCGCTAATATAGGAAACACGCTTATCGGAATAAACCTCGCACAAAAAACGTTTTACATAATGCATATCCTTTTCAGCATCATAATAAACTGCAGAAATCGGACGATCTTGCTCCCATTTTTCAATGTGCAGCATATCTTCATCAAAATGTGTCGCTAAGTCAAAACTACTTAACCTATAATCTCCATTTTTATACAAGCTTAAAATCTTATTTTCTCCTTTAAAAGAACCAAGAAACTTACCGCGACCCTCATCATTTAGACGACCAACAATACTATCGTACCAAATCTTTCGTGCAGCAAGTGTTGATCCACCAACTTCTTTCTGCACAATTTTCTGCACGATTTCTTTTGTTACGCGATTACCAGCAGAATTTCTTCCCTTTATCAATAATTCTCCTAAATCAATATCAAAACGCAATCTTTTTAAATGCGGACGGGGGCGCAAAAGAATTGAAACCACTTCTCTCTCACCATTCGGATGAACGGAGAAATATAACATCTTGGAACCTTTTGTTCCTTTTGTGAGATCATACTCTGTATCCCGCGTAATTCCAGTTACATAAAACCGCTTCATCATTGTAGAACCTCCAGTTCCATCTTGGTAGAACAAATGATAAATTGTTCTCGTATCTCCTCGTTTCCAAACACTCGCAAAAATCAAGTCTTTACCAACGAATTTTTTTTCGGTAACTTTACTAATCATTAATTTACCCGTAGAAAAGAAACAGATAATATCATCAATTTCTGAGCAGTCACTGATAGATTCAGTTTTTTTAAGACCATAACCCACAAATCCTTCTTCGTAATCAACATATAACTTACGATTTGCGATAATTACTTTAGAAGCTGTAATATTATCGAAGGCCTTTATTTCTGTCTTTCGCTCCTTCCCTGCTCCGAATCGTTTTTTTAAGTCCTTGTAATAATCAATCGCATATTCTACTAAATTCGCCAAATTCGCTTTCACAAGAAGCATTTCTTCCTCGATTTTAAGAAGTGCATCATCTGCTTTTGAAGCATCAAAACGTGTAATACGAATCATTGGAATTTGCGTTAACTTATGCAAATCCTCATCTGTTATTTCTCGCAAAAGCTCTTTTTTGAAAACAGAAAACCGCTTATACAAATATTCGTAAAGTGTTTCTTTATCGGAATAAAGCTTGAAATCAATGTACATTTCATTATTAATAAACAACTTCTCTAAAGTCGAAAAATGCCACATTCTTTCCAATTCATCCAAGCGAATTTCTAATTCTAATTTCAACAAGCGAACAGTAGTGTCTGCCGTGACTTTGAGAATTTCAGAAACCCCCATAAATCGTGGTTTATCTCCATCAATAATCGTAGAATTTGGAGAAATAGATACTTCACAGTCAGTAAAAGCATACAAGGCATCAATTGTTTTATCGGGAGAAACTCCTGGAAATAAATGCACAATAATTTCAGCTTCCATGGAGGTATTATCCTCGATTTTTTTAATCTTAATCTTGCCTTTATCGTTTGCTTTGATTACCGATTCAATTAATGATCCAGTGGTTGTTCCAAAAGGAATTTCATAAATAATTAAAGTTTTATTGTCTAATTTTTTGATTTTCGCACGAACTCGAACTCGACTACCGCGCAAACCATCGTTATATCCAGAAAAATCTGCCATTCCACCATTTGGGAAATCTGGTAAAAACTCTACTTTCTTTCCGCGTAAATGATTAATCGATTGGTCAATTAATTCGATGAAGTTGTGCGGTAAAAACTTACAGGCCATTCCAACTGCAATTCCTTCGGCTCCTTGAGCAAGTAAAAGCGGAAATTTCATTGGCAGCTGATCTGGCTCCTTATTTCGTCCGTCATAACTGGAAAGCCAATTTGTTGTTTTCCCATTAAAAGCAACGTGAAGGGCAAATTTAGAAAGTCGAGCTTCGATGTATCGTGGAGCAGCAGCGCCATCTCCTGTTAGTGTATTTCCCCAGTTTCCTTGGCAATCAATCAACAAATCTTTTTGTCCCAACTGCACCAATGCATCGCCAATGGAAGCATCTCCATGCGGATGGTATTTCATCGTGTTTCCGATAATATTTGCGACTTTGTTATAGCGTCCATCTTCCATTTCTTTCATGGAATGAAGAATTCGGCGTTGCACCGGTTTTAAACCATCATAAAGGGATGGTACTGCTCGCTCTAGAATAACATAACTCGCATAATCCAAAAACCAATTATGATAAAGACCACCAACAGGTATTATTTTCTCATCCACTTCCTTGTGCTCAAAAGGATTGTGCTCTTCACCGTTATGATTTACATTTTCTATTTCGTCCTCAGCCATAATCTATGAAGCAATTTCAAGTTCTGAGGAATCATTTTCAGTCGATTTATCTTCCGCCAAATCTTTTTCAACTCTTAAGTTATCAATAATAAAATCTTGTCGCTCCGAGGTATTTTTTCCCATAAAATAAGAAAGAATCGAATCGATAGATGCATCTTTTGTAAGAATTACTGGCTCCAAACGAATATCAGCACCAATAAAATGAATAAACTCATCAGGAGAAATTTCTCCTAAACCTTTGAAGCGCGTAATTTCTGCACCTTTTCCGATTTCGATTAGGGCAGTTCTTCTTTCATCTTCAGAATAGCAATAAATTGTTTTCTTCTTATTTCTGACCCGAAAAAGTGGTGTTTGAAGTACGTAAACATGATTTCTCTTTACCAAATCTGGAAAAAATTGCAGGAAGAAAGTCAATAATAACATACGAATATGCATTCCGTCAACATCGGCATCTGTTGCAATTACAATTTTATTGTAGCGCAAATTGTCCATGTCGTCTTCAATGTCTAGAGCTGCTTGAATCAAGTTAAATTCTTCATTTTCGTACACAATTTTTTTGGTAAGTCCATAGCAATTTAATGGTTTACCACGCAAGGAAAAAACAGCTTGAGTACTAACATCCCGAGATTTTGTAATCGATCCACTTGCAGAATCGCCTTCCGTAATAAACAAGGTTGTCGCTTCGCGTTTTTCGTCTTTTAAATCTGTCAAATGAGAGCGACAATCACGCAATTTTTTATTGTGTAAACTTGATTTCTTTGAGCGATCACGCGCAATTTTACGGATACCTGCAAGTTCCTTGCGTTCTCTTTCTGATTGCTTAATTTTCTTTTCAATCGTTTCTGCAACTGCTGGATTTCTGTGCAAGTAATTATCCAATTTATCTTTCAAGAAATCATTAATGAAAGCACGCATGGATTTTCCTCCTGGCTCAATTTCTTGAGAACCCAATTTTGTTTTTGTTTGAGATTCAAAAATTGGCTCAATAACTTTCACTGCAATTGCAGCAACAATAGATTGACGAATATCAGAAGCCTCATAATTTTTATTGTAAAAATCACGAATCACCTTTGCGACAGATTCGCGAAAAGCACTTTGATGCGTTCCACCTTGTGTTGTGTGCTGACCATTTACAAAAGAATAATAATCCTCACCGTAAGTTCTTCCGTGCGTAAAGGCAACTTCAATGTCTTCATCTTCAATGTGGATAATTGGATAAAGAGGATCACCATCCATGTTATTTTCTAATAAATCCTTAAGTCCATCTTTAGACTGAAATTTTTCACCGTTGAAATACATTGAAAGTCCTCGGTTCAAATAACAGTAATTCCACATCATTTTATCCAAATACACTGTTTTGAAAGCATGCTTCTTAAAGATTTGCTCGTCTGGAATAAACTCAACGTATGTTCCATTCAATTCATCTGTTTTTTCAATTGGATAATCTTGAATCAATTCTCCTTGATTAAAATCTGCACGTTTTTTCTCGCCTTCTCGAACAGAATAAACCGAAAAATAACTCGACAAAGCATTAACTGCTTTTGTTCCTACACCATTTAATCCGACTGATTTTTTAAACGCTTTTGAATCGTATTTTCCACCGGTATTCATTTTAGAAACGACATCCACTACTTTTCCAAGCGGAATTCCACGTCCATAATCGCGCACGCTAACTTTACCGTCTTTTATCTTTACTTCTACCTTCTTTCCATTCCCCATAACAAACTCATCGATGCAATTATCAATTGTTTCTTTTACGAGAATATAAATTCCATCATCTGCAGCTGCACCGTCACCAAGCTTCCCGATATACATTCCTGGTCGTAGACGAATATGCTCCTTCCAATCAAGGGAGCGAATATTATCTTCTGTATATTGATTTTCGACCATTTGAGTAGCAAGATTCGGATTTTAACAAAAATAATGTAAACATCTACTTTTTGAACAAATAAAAATGCTTATTTATCAACGAATAATGTTGAAAAGAAGATTTAGAAGGCAATACAGAGCGAAATAAGGAAATTGGATTTAAAGTGTTTTTCTACAGTTGGGACAAATTCCAGAAACAGTTAAAAAAACTTCAGCTACTTGATAGTTAGATGGAATATTAAGCTCGATGTGATTGTCTGAAATACAAGTAAGTTTTTTGCAAGTGGTACAGCTAAAATGCAGATGGTCGTGGTGCACGTGGTGTTCGTGCTCGCACGAGTTGCATGGAGCATAGTTTATTACACCGTTGATGTTGACAATTTTATGAATTTTTACTTCTTTTACTAAACGCTCTAAAATTCGATACACTGTTACTCGGTCGCAAATGTTGTTTACCTTGGCAAATATTTCAGTTTGGCTCATTGCTGTGTTATTGCTTTGTATAATTTCAAAAACTGCCTTTTTTGCTATTGTATTTCTAATTATTGCCATTATTTTTTTTTATAAACGCAACAATGTTGCATAATTGTAGTATATTTGTAACCGCATCAAAGTTGCAAATAAAAATCAGTAGAAAAAAATGAAATTTATTTTCTTGTTTTTTTTAGGTTTAGTCTCCAGTTTCTCTTTCACTCAAGGGGTAGAAATTACCCTGTTGAATGAAAAGACTAATGAACCGATCATAGGTGCTCAATTTTTTATTTTGGAGACCGATCAAAGTTTTAAAACCAATGATTTTGGTAAAATAACCATTTTTGAAAATGACATGAAATTGTGTCAAATTCGAATTTTAGCCCTAGGGTATAAAAGTATTTTGCAAAAAATAGTGCTCTCACCTTCTCTTGTTATTAAGCTAAGCCCTATGCATTTAGATTTGCAGGAAGTTACGGTGTCAAGTGGCTCCACTGTAACCCAAAACAAAAATCCTTTCCACATTGAATCGAGGAAAATCAGTGATTTAAATCAAATTCCTGCCCTAAACTTAGGGGAATTGATTGGTCGAATTCCAGGTGTTTATTCCTCTTCATTGGGAAATGGCATCTCTAAACCTGTTGTGCGAGGAATGCAAGGAATGCGTGTAATTACTTTAGTTAATGGACTTCGTTTAGAGGGACAACAATGGGGTGGTGATCATGGCATGGGATTGTCAGAATTAGGCATTGGTACAGCAGAAGTAATTAAAGGTCCGGCCAGTTTAATATACGGTGCAGATGCTTTGGGTGGTGTCGTTTCCCTTTTAGATGTTCCATTTGCTGCTGTAAATACCGCTGAGGTACAATTTCAAACAAACCTCAATCAAAATACCATGGGAGCAGAATCTCGTCTTTTAATCAAACAGTCTTATAGAAATTGGAGGTGGTTATTGGGAGGTAGTTACGCCAACCATGCCGATTTTCAAATCCCCAGCGGACGATTCGCAAAGAATTCTCGTTTTAATTCCCTCGCTATGAAGGGTGGCATTTCTTTTAAAGCCAAAAAGAGTCTGCATCAATGGCGAGTGGTTATGGATCATCGAATTGCTGGTATCCCGGGACATACGCATGATTCGTTAGCAACTCCAGCATCTTTTCAAGTTGAGTTACAAGCGCGAAGGTATTCACTACCTTCTCAATTTTTCCGCAATTACCTTGCCCATCAGACATCTACTTGGTATAGAAAAAATATGGATATCCAGCTATTAATGGGATACACGGCCAATAGGTTAATAGAATACGACGAAAAATTTACCGTTCCCTCTTTGAGCATGCTTCTTCAAAATTATATCTTAAATACCAAATTTTCTGTTAAAAAATGGGACAATTTGAAATGGATTACAGGAACCCAAAGCATGTTTCAGCTCAATAGAAATGCTGCCAATGCCTCTGATACCTTGATTCCAAATTCCAATACTTTTGACTTCGGTGTTTTTTCAACAGTTACGTTGAGCAAAGGATTTTGGGTGTTGCAATCAGGCGTTCGGTACGACATAAGAACCATTTTTGGTATAGATGAAAGTTTGTATGGAAGTACTGATTTCCAATACAGTGGTATAAATGGAAGTGTTGGTGCTGTATTTTCAAAAAACGATTTTATTTTTCGAACTAATTTTTCGACAGGTTATCGAGCTCCTCATTTAACGGAATTACTATCTGATGGATACCATCATGGAGCGTTGCGCTATGAAATAGGGAATAGAAATTTAATTTCGGAAAGAGCGCTTCAGCTTGATTTTACATTTGAGCACAACCAAGAGCATGGTGCATTAACCTTGAATCCGTTTGCTAACCTCATCGACAATTATATTTTCATTCAGCCCATTGATTCGATAGTGGGAGGCATGCCCGTTTTTATCTATCAGCAAGCTCAAAAAGTGTTGTTTCTCGGAGGCGATATTGCCTATCATTTCCATCCCCACTTTGCCCATAAATTACACTGGGAAATATCCGCATCCTACATTCGACCCTTTACAGGAAATGACAGTTCGGTTTCCTTAATTCCCCAGCCAAGATTAATGAATTCCGTCAAATACGAATTTGCATTAGGGAAAAAGATATGTCTTAAAGATTTACACCTGCAATCTACACTCCTTGGGGCACAAAATCAGGTCGCTTTTAATGAAACCCCATCGAATTTATATCATTTATTTGACCTAGGAATGCTAATTTCTCTTGGTAGAACCGAGCAGCTGACGCTAAATATTGGCGTTAGAAATTTATTTAATGCAAACTACATTGATCACCTTTCTCGTTTAAAAAACATTACTATGCCCTCTCCAGGCAGAAGCATGTACCTATCTTTCAACTATTTGATTAATTATAAACTAAAAACCAAAAACAATGAAAACTAACCTTTTATTATTTGCTGCAGCAATTTCATTTGTTGCATTAACTAGTTCTTGTAACAAAAACAAGTGTTCTGAATGTCATTATGACAAAAGCGGATTAGAAGTTGAAATGGGAGAATTTTGTGGCGATGCTTTAGAAGACCTAGAGACGCTAGGATCATTTACGGATACAAGCGGAACTTATGTAGTTCATTGTGAAGGGCATTGATTACATCAATCAGTTATAGTTGATTGACTATATGGTGTGATTATATATATTGACTACTCTTTAATAATCTGTATCGTTTATTTAGGACTTGTCAATAATTGAAGTAAGGTATTAAATTGGATTTAAGCTAGCATTTTAAAGCCGCTTTAGTCAAAAAATAAATCAAGTGTGTTAAAATTGAATCATTATTTTGAATTTGATGCTTGAATACGTCCTAACCACATCCAAAAGAGACCAGCAAAAATAAAAGCTCCGGGTAAAATAAGCATTCCTATTCTTAAGCTTTTAAAATTATCTGAAACGTGTCCTACTAATTCGGGCGACCAAATATCTCCAAAAGCATGGATTAAAAATATACAAATAGCCATTGCGCTTGCCCTCATATTTGCCGGTACACATTCAACCAAAACAGTATTAATAGGGCCTGTTGCCTGAAAAAGAAAAATTAAGGAAATGCCAATACACACCATACTCAAAGTAGTGTCGGTTGTTAAAAAAGAAATAAAAGAAAAAGGGACGGCAATGAAAACAGAAAGACTTAAAAGGATTGCATATCCGGCAGGATTATTTTTCCTCCATTTATTAGCAAGATAACCCCCAATCAAAGTTCCTAATAAACCACCAATAACAAGTGTTGGACCTAAAAACATCGTTGCATCATTTACTTCCATTCCGTGTTCACGAGCTAAGAAAGCAGGTCCCCAAAAAGAAAAAGCGCCCATAGCAAACGTATAAAAAACATAGCCAATCGTTGCTAAAACATATTCTTTATTTCGAAATAACGAAGCTATTTTTTTTAAATTTACTTTGTCTAAAGCTGTCTCTCCGCGATCACTCTGACCACGAGTAGGCTCAGGAATTGCAAACAAAAGGAAGGCTAAAAGAAAGCCTGGAAGCCCCGTAATAAAAAAGGCAGCGCGCCAACCCAAGCTAGCTCCAATTAATCCACCCAATCCAAAGCCTAAAGCAGCACCAATTGGAACAGCGATTGAAAAAATTGTAATTGCTTGGTTCCGTTTTTTGCCTGAAAAGGCATCCGAAATAACAGCAGGACCAATGGCGCCAAAACTTGCCTCACCCAAACCAACCATCACCCGACAAAAAATCATAAACGCATAAATTTGTGCCACGCCTGTTAAACATGTACCCAAGCTCCATCCTATTACTCCAATTGCCATTAATTTCTTACGAGATATCCGATCTCCTAAATAGCCAAAAATAGGAGAAGTAATAAAATATCCAAGCATGAATGCCGTGGCCAAACGCCCCATGTCTGCGTCATTCGTAATGCCAAGATCTTTTTTTATCGGCTCTAGAACTGCAGAAAGTACATATCTATCAATGTAATTGAATAAATTGATGATAGTAAGAACGATCAATATTTTTCTCGCTCCGGGGATGGCATAATCTTTTTCTAAAGTTTCTTCTTTCATTCAGCTATAATTCAATGTGTAAAATCAGCTTAGATTATATACAATTTTTAACTTTTAAGCCAACTTAATTTCAGCTAAAATAACTCTTTTTATCGAACTCTAAGATTGATTATTTATTACCCTGTAGCAAAACCCAATCCACCCAAGCGTCAACTTGTGAAACAGAATTTGGGCGCAAGAGTATCTCGCGCTTGGCATCCAAAAGATAAAAGGTTGGTGTACCAAAAACGTAATAATCTTTGGCCACAGGACTCTCCCATTTCTTGAAATCACAGTAAGCAAAGAAAGGATAGGATTTAGCGGCTTGTTCAAAAGCAGCAGGTTCGGTGTCCAATGAAACATACACCACTTCTAGGCCCAAATTGCGCCACTTAACATAATTCTGTATGATTTTGGGGAGCTCCTCCACGCATTTGGGACACCAACTTGCACCAAAAACCACCAAGGTATATGGCGTAGTTAAATTTGTGAGACGACTAAACATACTTTGGTTCACCCCGTTCAAGTAGGTGCTTTTGCCAAAAACTATATCTGGTGCGATGTTGCCTTTCTTCATGGCGCGGTAGCTTTCAAGTTGCTTGGCTAAATCAGAATTGAGCGTGCATCTCGTTTCATTGAGCGCTTTAAGGGCTAAATATTCGGAAGCCTGAAACAAAGAATGTCTTTCGAGCAAATCAAAAAGATAATTGGTGACTTCATTTAAGCGTTCCTCATTTTTAATAAGATACAAGAACATAACATCAATCGATGTTTTCATTTCGATAAAAACCGAATCCAAGGACTTGCCGCTATTCTCCAATAGCCAAAAATGACTTTCGATAGCATCTTTAAATAAACCGCTTTTATAAAGGCGAGAATTGGCATAATCTAATTGTCTAAAAGCGGCAATCGTTGCAGGTATTTCTTCCGGGCGGTATTGCGCAATGGTGGAAACATCACTCACCAATTTTCGAGTGGGTAAAAACCAACTTACATAACTTCCTTTGGGTAAACTTGCTAAAAATGAGGCATCTTCCTCCTTGATTCGTTGTTTTTCTTCTTGAATATTCCCCGTAGATGTTTTTTGTATTGAAAATAATGAATCCAAGCTATAAATTTTCTCCAAATAAATCCATGCACTCAAGGCCTGTTCCCTACGAGGATGCTCTTTGGCATATTGTTCAAACAAGAGATTTTCTTTTCCTTTTTTGATGTGAATTGTTTCCGCAGCACTCAATGCTTCACCAGTAATTTCTACATCCTCACCACTTAGAATGATAAATAAGGGTTTTTCATCGGAGGAAATCAGGTAAGCGACACCGAAATCTTCCTTAGCATACTTAAGTTTGAAATTCCCTTTATCATCAGCAGTAGCGTTTGAAATAACATACGTTTTCAAGCCATTGAAACCTTCTAGTTTAACTTCTTGCTTAGAAAGTTGCTTAAAACTACCGGTTATCGACTGCGCATTTAATTCATAGCTAAAAAAGGCGCATATTAATATGCTTATTATCTTAAATTTCATTCCTCTTTATTTTTTTTACTTTACATATTTTGAAATACTGATTTATCGCTCATCTCTTCAGTCAGCTGATGGAGCGGTAAGCGCAGTGCAAGGCGTTCGATGCAGTTAATCATTTAAATAAATTTAATAATTTCTTTTGTATAATCGGACATAAAATGAGGAATATTCAATAAACCATCTTGATAAGAAAGATTTTTTAAAGAAAATCGAATGCGCAATTTTGGGGTGTTTTTGCCAACTTTGTAGCTCACTTTTTTAATACTTCTTTCCATTTATTAGTGTCTAAAACGTGATTATTAACACAAATACAAAACTTATTGTGTGATAAATGCCTGAACATCAAAAATTAAATAATTTATTTATTCATGTAGTCGAGAATCGAGATGCGCTCGATAAGCTTTCTTAGAGCTAGTCCTGTGTGCTATTGTCTTTATATCCTATTTTAGATTTTTTAAAATTTTTATACCTCTTGCTGTCAAGAGTGATTTTATTTGTGAAATGGCAACTTGATTGAGTTGTAAAATCCGTTCGGATGCTGAAATATTTTGTTGGATTAGCAACCCATTTATACTTTCCATATTACTAAGAACTACAAGTTGTTCGAGGGTGGCATGGTCGCGCATATTCCCATCAAATCTTGGGTTATTATTTTTCCATTGTTCCGCAGTCAATCCAAACAAAGCAACATTTAATAAATCAGCTTCATTTGCGTAAATGATTGAGGTTTGATTTTTTGTCAATGATTTAGGAACGAGACTTTCCTTGATTGCGTCAGTCTGTATTTTATAATTAATCTTAGCAAGTGTTCGTTGGACAGACCAATTCAAATTTTGTTGGTCGGATTCTGCTGTTTTTAGACGTTTTATTTCAGTAATTAAATATAATTTAAACTCAGGTGATACCCATGATGCAAATTCCAGCGCAATTTCGGAATGAGCGAAAGTACCACCATATTTACCTGTACTTGTAATTATTCCTATTGCTTTTGTTGATTCAACCCATTTTGATGGAGATAATGTAAAAGAATTACTTCCGGCCTGAAATAATAAGGAGTCGATTTCGACCCCTTTAAAATCAGGATTATTTATCTTTTCCCACAATGCAAGAAATTCTATTGTTGATTTTGATCTTAACCAGTTTTTAACTACGTCTTTAGGTTCTAAGGGATTCTTCTTCCTGGCAATATCGGTTAAAGAAATATATTCATCTCCTTTTTCTCTTCTTAGATTAATGACTAAACCATTAACTCCTAATTCTTTTTTCATTCATTAATATTTACTTAAAAATAGCATATAATTAGATATTAAGCAAGAAAAAGATTATTAAATTATCAAAAAAATATTGGGTTAGCTGTGCCCACTCTATAAGCTTTATGCAAACTAGCCGAGTGCTTCTCTCGATACATACCCAGCAAGCTGTGTCCACTCGATAAGCTTAATAGCAGCTAGCCGAGTGTTCCGACGAAGGAGGAATGTATCGAGGCTAGATGTTTGCTTCTCTCGATACATACCCAGCAAGCTGTGTCCACTCGATAAGCTGATAGAAGCTAGCCGAGTATTCTGGGAAAAATGCTAGCCGAGTGTTCCGACGAAGGAGGAATGTATCGAGGCTAGCTGTTTGCTTATCTCGATACAGCCACAGCAAGCTGTGTCCACTCGATAAGCTGATTGAAGCTAGCAGAGTATTCTGGGAAAAATGCTAGCCGAGTGTTCCGACGAAGGAGGAATGTACCGAGGCTAGCATTCACCTCTAATCCTTTATACAGCGAACTGCAGCAGCAGTTGATCTCGAATTATCACCCACTAGCCCCCAGGTACTTCCAAAGTAAAGCCTACTGGAGCGATAATACCCTATACCCTGATTTATCCATACGGAATTACTGGACCAGTAATGACCTGCAAAGGAAAGATGACTTATTTGCCCTGTATAACTTCTGAAGCCTGCAATTGTAAATTTCAGAGGCGAATTAAAAGCGCCTAAAGTATTTTGCTGTTGCCAACTGTTTCTTTCATCAGTAAACTCTGCACTTGTTGGCACTCTATAACCAATTGGACAAGGATTATTAATCCCATTTACGCCTTGCCATAAACTAGCATTTTGTGGGCTTCTCCAATCATCTGGCCCCTGATTGCCTGACCATGCGACAATAATAAATTGACCGTGGCCTGGTTGATCTGAACTACTTAAAGTTGATGTTGTGTTTGATGAATTGCGGCATTGATGACCATCACTTCCCCTTCCCCATTGGTATAAATCTCCGTAGGAAAATACATCGGTGGTGTCTGTGGCTACTTGCGCAGCACCTAAGTTTCGGTCCATCCAAATGCGCCCAGTAAGGGGGTTCGTTACATCAACTACTGCTGTTGCACCCGAAGCACAGAAAACAGAGCCTTCTGGGTATTGTGGTTGGGCAGCTGCCACACTCACCGTAAAAGAACAAGATTGACCTCCTACTGTAATGGCAAAACTAGCGGTTCCACTAGACGTTGGGGTGCCTGTTATCGTATACGTCAATGAGCCTGCGCCATTTGCTAAAATTCCTAAAGAAAGTGTTGCAGTTAAACCTGTTACGCCTGTCGAAGAAATCGTTTGAGCAGCATAAGAACCGCCATTTCCACCTGTGTAAGGAACAGAAGAACTAACGCCACTGGCAACAGATCCATTGTAAAGATTTCCTGTTTGGGTAGCTGAACCGCAGTTGATTGCGCCAAGTGTAGCTGGTATTGCTGAAGCATCCTTAATGCAACGAACAGAGACGCCGTTTGCTCGGAAGCCGTTATCGAGGAGGGCACCGCTGCCGAAAAAGAGGGTGCGCGAATAGGTACCACTAACCGTACTGCTCCAATACATGCCGCCGTACCCGACACCGAAGTCCGTACCAGTGCTGTGGTTGCGACCGCGCGCAGAGGGTAATTTAAGGGGGGATGCAAATGCCCCCACCGATGTATTTAAACTCCAACTTAAGCGTTCTGCTTCAAGTTCTAAGTCTGTAGGAATTCTGTAGCCACTCGGACAAGGGTTGTTCACCCCATTCACCCCTTGCCATAAATTCGTGTTTTGAGGTGATCTCCAATCGTTAGAAGGTGAAGTGACTATAATAAAATCACCATGTGCAGGTTGGTCTATACTGCTTAAGGTAGATGTATTCGCTGAAGTACGGCACTGGTGCCCATCTGCCCGTCTGCCCCATTGGTATAGATCTCCGTAAGCAGCAGCATCTGTGCTAGATGTTGCTGCTTGAGAAGCACCCAAGTTTCTGTCCATCCATATTCTACCGGTAGTTGGGTTAGTTACATCCACAACCGCTGTAGCGCCCGCAGCACAATTTACCGTGCCTTCTGGGAATTGAGGTTGGGCGGCAGGGCAAGCACCTGCCATAGTAGACCAAGTTAAACTTCCATTACATATAGAAAGTACCTGCCCATCAATTCCAGGATTCAAAGTTACCCAAGCACTTCCGTTCCAATACAATAGTTGATTGACTGCCGTGCCATTTGAAAATCCATTGCCAGTTGGACCTTGTTCACCTGTTGGGCCTGTTTCTCCTGTTAAACCTATTGGACCTTGTTCACCTGTTGGACCTGTTTCTCCTGTTAAACCTATTGAGCCTTGTGGACCTGTTGGACCTTGTTCACCTGTTGGACCTGTTTCTCCTGTTAAACCTATTGGACCTTGTGGACCAGTTGGCCCAGGTGTTCCATTTGCACTGAACAAAGCATAGGGCACACTCAATAATTGGTTAGTTCCAATTATGCTGTAGTTTGTGCCACCTGCAGGGTCGGTTTCTGTTTTTATAAAATAAGGTCCGTTTGTCCAGTCAATTCCTGAAAAGGTTCCTGAAACAACAGTTCCTGAGCCGATTTCTAAACTTACCAAGCCATTTGCATTGGTGCTTGCTGTTTGAGTTTCGCTGTAAGCTACTGTTCCTGTAGCTGTGCCTTGCAAAATACTTATTTTCATGCCTACTGAAGAAGAAGTAACAAGTGCACCGCTCGTGTTTCTAATAACTGCTTGGTAACTCATTTTTTGAGGTGCCTGAGCGAAAATTGAGGTGTTGATTAGCAAATGTGCTAATGCAATGATTAGCAGATGTGCTGATTTGTTAATGATTTTTGTCATAATTTTAAATTTTTGTGATAAATACTATTTTTAGTTTTTGAAATAATTGTGATGATTAGCTGATGTGCAAATGAGATAATGTGTTGATTAGCAAATGTGCTAATATGATGATTAGCAGATGTGCTGATTTGTTAATGACTTTTATCATGGATTTAAAGTTTTTTGTAAATTTATACTTTTAATTCAATAAATCAACTTCTTAGATTTGCTAAACTTAAAACCAGCGAATTCTAATTAATCTTTAGGACTTTGTTTTTCTTTTTTATTTTTAAAGTACTTTCGTAAATAAAAAAAACAAGATGCAATCTATAATAGAATCTGCTTGGGAAAATCGGGATTTATTAAAGGAGTCCGCCACAATTAAAGCCATAGAAACTGTAATCGAACAACTCGATAAAGGATTGTTGCGAGTTGCAGAACCTACAAGTGATGGGGCATGGATTGTAAATGAATGGGTGAAAAAAGCAGTTATCCTTTATTTTCCAATTCGAACAATGGAAACTATTGAAGTCGGTCCATTTGAATTTCATGATAAAATGGCACTGAAGAGGAATTATAAGGAATTGGGTGTTCGTGTAGTGCCCCATGCAATAGCGCGCTATGGTGCTTTTGTAGCCAGAGGCGTAATCATGATGCCTTCTTACATTAACATTGGCGCTTATGTTGATGAAGGAACAATGGTCGATACTTGGGCAACTGTTGGAAGCTGCGCACAAATCGGAAAAAATGTGCACTTAAGCGGCGGTGTTGGAATTGGCGGTGTATTAGAACCACTGCAAGCTGCTCCTGTAATTATTGAAGATAACGCATTTATAGGTTCACGGTGTATTGTAGTTGAAGGTGTCCACATTGGTAAAGAAGCAGTTTTAGGAGCGAATGTTGTACTGACGCAATCAACGAAGATTATTGATGTTACTGGAACTGAACCAAAAGAATTAAGAGCTTATGTCCCAGAACGCAGTGTTGTAATTCCTGGCTCGTACACAAAGCAATTTCCTGCAGGAGAATTTCAAGTTCCCTGCGCACTCATTATTGGACAACGAAAGGCCTCAACAGATTTAAAAACATCCTTAAATAATGCACTTCGTGAACACAATGTTGCTGTATAATACATCTTTTTTGAAGCTACTATGAAATTTAAAGACGTTTCCCTAAGTGAAATAAATAGTCGTAACTCATCTACCTTGATGCAATCTTTAGGAATAGAATGTGCCGAAATAGGAACAGATTTCCTCGTGCTTAAAATGCCG
Organism: Crocinitomicaceae bacterium; assembly: GCA_044358215.1. GTDB lineage: Bacteria > Bacteroidota > Bacteroidia > Flavobacteriales_D > Crocinitomicaceae > UBA952. The sequence goes on along the minus strand of JBIKOE010000019.1, from coordinate 16,659 downwards.
GTAGACGAACGCACAATTCAACCGATGGGAATACTTCACGGCGGAGCAAGTGCAGCATTAATTGAAACAGTTGGTTCTATGGGCTCAACTTTACTTATCGATTTAAATAGACAAACTCCCGTTGGATTAGATCTAAATTGCAATCATATTGGATCTGTTAAATCGGGATTTGTACTGGCTACTGGAACACTTGTTCATTGTGGAAGAAGAACGCATGTTTGGCAAGTAAATATTCACGAAGAAGGAACTAAGCGACTGATTTGTACCGGCAGATTAACAGTCATGATAATTGAAAAAGAAGCTTAACTATGCTAATTTATCGATTTCCGAATCAAGAAATTACCAAAAAAAATGGGGGATTTACAAAAATTAAGACATTTCCCAAAAATGGCTTTGTAATACAGAAATTTAAGGGCCCTGATGCTTATGTTTTTGAAGAAGCTGAGACACAAAATTCTTTTACTTTTTTAAAAAGTCAACAACCTCTTTACACAAAAAATGACTATTTGAAAGCAGGCGAAAAACTTGTAATCGCTCTTCAAAATTCTGAAGTTAAAAAAACCGTTTTATCTCGAATTCATTCGCAAACTTTTGACACTTCAAAATCACTTGAACTTTTTTACCTCATCGAAAAAGAATATCCAAGTGCTTTTGTTTACTGCTTTTCGGATCCTATTTTAGGAACGTGGCTTGGTGCAAGTCCTGAAATATTACTAACGAAAGAAAAAGATAGTTTTCAAACTACAGCTTTGGCATCAACTAAAAATGCTGATGATCAGTCGCCATGGAATGAAAAAGAAAAAAAAGAACAAGCCTATGTTCGAGAATTTATAGATCGTAATCTTCAGTCCTTGGGAATCGATTCAATCAAGCAAACTGAAGTGTATGAATCATACGCTGGTCCGGTTAAGCACTTGCGCTCAGACTTTCATTTTTCTTCCTCTATTAGTGTGGAAACGATTTTAAATTGCCTCCATCCTACTCCAGCAGTTTGTGGTTTACCCAAAAAAAGTGCGCTCAAACTAATTGATGAACTTGAGCAGCACAAGCGAGAATTTTACGCTGGATATATCGGAGAAATCAACGATGAGCAAACTGCCATTTATGTAAATCTGCGCTGCTGTCAAATAACTGAGAATAAAATTCATCTTTTTCTTGGAGGTGGATACACACGTGAATCAAATCCACTTTTAGAGTGGGAAGAGACAGAAAATAAAAGTAGAACTATTCTTGACATCATTCAAAAATTGTAATTTTGCAGCATGCTTACAAGCGACAAGGTAATTGTTCAATTAATCGTCGATCAATGCGAAAAACACGGTATTAAACACATTGTTTTTTCTCCCGGCTCAAGAAATGCGCCACTTGCAATTGCTTTTGATGAACATACTTCTTTTATTACACACATCATCCACGATGAACGTAGCGCTGCCTTTTTTGCACTCGGTCTTGCTCAAGAACTAAAAGAAGCTGTTGCAATTTGCTGCACTTCTGGCTCTGCAGTTTTAAATTATTATCCTGCTATTGCCGAAGCATATTACCGCTCTATTCCACTTTTAATTTTGAGTGCCGATAGACCTCCTCACTTAATTAATCAAGGAGACGGACAAACAATTGTCCAAAAAGATGTTTTTAAAAATCATGTTCACGAAAGTTTGAACCTCAACGATCAATTGGTTTCTGATTCAGAAATTTGGGAAATACAAACACAAACATCAAAAGCATTAAACAAACTAAGTAGCGCATGGAAAGGTCCAGTTCACATAAATATTGGTCTTGATGAACCACTTTACAATAAAGTAGAAAAAACTAAGAATTACGCTCGAACTATTAGCGAAATAGAAAACGATAAACAACTCAGTCCAGACTTTTGCGATGAAGCACGTGAAATTTTACCACTGAGTAAAGTGCTTGTTTTGTGTGGTCAGATGGAAAATAATGAGCGTTTATTGAGAGAATTAGTGCTTTTTAGCGACAATACAAATGTTCTTGTACTCGTTGAAAATACTGCTAATCTGCAAGACCAACAATTTATTCATTGCATAGATCGTACTTTAAATCAATTTGACCACAACAAGGAAGAGTATCATCCTGATGTTCTTATAACTATTGGAGGAGCGGTTGTTTCAAAAAAGATAAAAACTTTTCTTCGCAATTCAAAACCAAAACACCATTGGAGAATTGGAGCAGATTTTCCAGAGATGAATACCTACTCTTGCTTGAGTTGCTCATTGGAAATGACTCCTGAAAGGTTTTTTCTAGAACTCAATAAGCTAAAAATTGAAGTTAATAAACTAAATTATTCGGGACTTTGGAAAAAGCAGGATATTCTTGCTAAGGATAAAATTCCAGCAGTGATAAAAGAGCTAAAATCCTTGAGCGATTTACTGGTTTTTTATAATTTATTTGACTATTTAACTGATAACTGTGTTCTTCACATGGCAAATAGTTCTGTTGTTCGGTATTGCCAATTATTTGATCCTATTAAAACAGTTCGTTATGAGTCAAATCGGGGCACAAGTGGTATTGACGGATCTACAAGCACTGCAATTGGAGCTGCAATAGCAAATCCTAGTAAAATGCATTTTTTTATATCTGGAGAAACTTCATTCATTTACGACAGTAATGCTTTATGGATTCGTCCCTTTCCTAAAAATTTAAAAATAATAGTAGTAAATAATTCTGGAGGCGGAATTTTCAAAATAATACCTGGTCCAGCTGATTCAAAACAAGGTCCGCGGTATTTTGAGGCGCAACATTCACAAAAAGTGAGTACTATTGCAGCAGCTTTTGGATTAACAACAAAAACCATTAGCAATAAAGACGAATTAATGATGGTACTACCTGAATTTTTAAAAGACGAAACTCAAGTTCTCGAAATTCATACAAACTCAGAACAAAATCCAATCGATTTAAATTACTTCTTTAACGCCCTAAAACAATGATGCATTTCTTCGACATATTAGGAACTTCTCAAGGCTGGATGTACCTATTTATTCTTTCGATATTAGAAATTGTATTGGGCATCGACAATATTATTTTTATTTCAATTGTAACAGATAAATTACCAAAAGAAAAAAAACGCTTAGCACGAAATATCGGACTAAGTCTTGCGCTAATAATACGCCTTATTTTACTAACAATGGTTTCACTGATAATTCAGATGAAAACCCCCTTATTCGAAATCTTTGGACATGATTTTACAGGGCAAAAAATAGTTTTACTGCTTGGTGGTTTATTCTTGATTTATAAAAGTACTATTGAAATGCACAAAAGTGTTAAAGGATTTGAAGAAACCGCTTCTGAAAAATCAAAAAAAACAATGTTTGGAATTATTTTTCAAATTGTATTAATTGACATTATTTTTAGTTTTGATTCCGTAATTTCTGCCATCGGAATGACCAATGGTATTGGACAAGAAACGCAGCAAAATCCTATAGTAATTATTTACATCGCAATCATAATATCAATGATTGTAATGATGCTATTTGCAGGTAAAATAAGTAAATTCATTACTGATAATCCAACTATTAAAATGATAGCCTTAAGTTTTTTAATTACAATTGGAGCTTTACTTGTAGCAGAAGCATTTGATCAAGAAATTCCAAAGGGCTACGTTTATTTTGCGCTCGTTTACTCTTTGCTTGTTGAATTATTAAATATTCGCATGCGAAAGAATAAAGTGATTACTAAAAAATAAAGTAAGTTGTTTTTTGAATTATTTTTCCTTCATTAATTTTTCCATTTCTTTGTAAGAATCACAAGCTTTAAAGTCTTCTTCCATTTTCTTTTTATCTTGTTCTGACTTACCTTCTCCTAATTTTTCACATTTTTTGAAATCAGCTTCATATTTCTTTTGAATAGCTTCAATTTTTGTATAATCTCCTTTTACTTGTCTCATTTCTTTAGACATCTCTAACATTGAATCAGAACAGCTACATACCTCAGAACGTCCACAAGAAGCAAGCACAATTAATAAAACTGAGATGCTTAAAATATTTTTTTTCATAAATAAGTTTTTTAAATTTTTACTAAGTTATCATTATTTTTTTACCCAATTAGTATTGAGTAGAGTTCGGAATTTAGACTCTATTTCATCCCCATTATTTCAATAATTTCTTTGTGCTGAGGGAATTCTTTTACTAATTCTGCTCTTTTTATTAGTTCAAAGTCTGCAAAATCAAAACCTGGAGAAACGAGACAAGAAACAAGACTATAAGTATTTTTTTCTAAAACTTGACTTCCAAAAATGGTGTTTTTTGGAACTATAAAATGTGGAGTTTCCCCTTTGTTTAATTCCAATCCTAAAAGATGTTTATGATGTCCGTTTTTATCAAGGGTATGAACTACTAGAGGACTTCCAGCATGAAAAAACCAGTGTTCATCGCTCTTTATACGATGAAAATGAGAAATATCTTCTGATCGCAATAGGAAATAAATAGTAGTCACTAAATTACGATTGACATCTTCTAGTACTTCTTTTGAACGATAAGTTTCGCGGTAAAAACCACCCTCAGGATGAGGAATTAAATTTAATTCTTGAATAAGAAATTCAATTTTATTGTTCAATTGGACCATTTTGAAAAATTGAACCACTGCGATTTGAATTGTGAAAAAAGTACCTTAAATCAATAGAAAGATACGAGCCATTAACAACCTGATAAACGCTACGAATTCCTGTATTTACATAAACATAAGTTGTACGAATATCGAAAAGCTTTGAAAATGGAATTTGTGCAGAAGCACCAATATTAAAAAATCCACTTTTCTTTGTTCGATATTCAAAACCTATATTGGCATTTAAAGAAGCTCCAAACATGTTTGCAATTGAAGTATATCCCTGGTGGACAAATAAATTCTTGTTCTCAGAAACATCTTTTCTGATATTTGTAGGTTTAAAACTGACAGAAACTCCCAATGCTGCAGTAGCATAAATTTTCTTTGCCAACTTAATATAAATTAACCCGTTTAATGGAATATCATATTGAATATAGGAAACAACTGTGCTAGCAGAAAAATTAGAGTCCAAAACATCCGCATTAATTTCAAATTTCCGCTCCAAGTAATTTATTCCTGTTTCAATTGCTATTAATTCTGTTAAACCAACACGAACATTTGCGCCGTAAGAAATTCCGGGTAATTGACGAATTGATTGTGTAAGATAATTGTTGCTATCAGAAATAGTAATCGTTCCTCCGCTCAATACAGATGGAATTATCGCTCGAACTTGAAATCCAAAATAATTTGGAAATCGACCATTTTTTCCTAACTGAGAATACGCAGTAACTATTTGAAACAAAAAGAAGAGTACAAGAAGTTTCTTCATCGCGTTGTTTTTGCTGGCATGCCTTGTTTTGATCCATTAATAGAATATCCAATCGCCGCGAGAATAATCATTGTTAATCCAAATAAAACTATAAACCAACGAAAGAACTTTCCAGGAATTAAGAATTTTTTGTGTTTCGCTTCTACTGTAATATTTATTTTTTGAGCTTTATTGTAATCTGAATGATGCAAGCCAAATAAGTAAACTAGCAGCTGTCTTTTTTGATCTTGACTTTCTTCAAACCAAATTTTTTGTTCTTTCAATAGCTCACGAAAAGAATTGGCGCGTTGTTCATCAGCGAAACGAAAAACAACATAATCATTGTTAGTTGGATGATTGGTGTAATTTACAAAGCCTAAATCTAAATGCTCTATTTGTTTATCCATTTCGTATTAAATTCAAGGGGTTTGCGGTGTGCTTTAGGCCAATCAATCGATGGGTAACCAATGTAAAATAAACCCAAGCATTTGTCGATTTCATCTAATTCTAAAAAGTCATTCATTTCTGAAGAATAAATTAACTTTGGTGTCGACCAGAATCCACCAAGTCCATATGCCGTGCAAGAAAGATGCATGTTTTGTATCGCACAAGCTACTGCCTCTATTTCCTCTATTTCTAAAATTTTATTCTCTTTTTGACGCTTCATAGAAACTGCAACAACTGCAGATGCAAGGAGAGGCCGACGAATTAATTTTGCTAATTTCATGTCATTTTGAAGTTCTTTTGGTGTGATTTTTAAATAGCTTGTTCCCAAAAAACTACTTAATGTAGATAAGCCATCTTCCATAAAGACATGAAAACGCCAAGGTTGCGTATTTCCATGAGTAGGCGCCCATTGGGCATTCGTAAGTATATTTTCCAATTGTTCCTTATGAACTTTTCGATCTGAAAATTGTTCAGGATAAATAGTTCTTCTTGATCGTATTAATTCATTAACCTCAGATAGATTGAATCGCATTAGACACTGATTTTAGACAAAAGTAAAACGATATTTACAATAAGTGAATTATTAGCGTAAAGTTTTAAATTATATAATAAGAAGCTAATTCGTTTTTAGATTATAATTAACAAGTTGTATTGTTTATTTTTGTGATCCTATGAAATTTCTTATTGCTTTTTTACTAACTTCTAACTTGCTGTTTTCTCAAATTCCTAGTGGAGAAGGAATTATTTTTGGAAAAATTAGTGATAGTAAAACTTCTGATCCTTTAGAATATGTCTCTGTTCGCTTGTTTAATCAAGTAGATTCGAGTCTAGTTACCGGTGCATTTACAACTCAAAACGGCAAATTTAATTTTGAACGAATTGCAAACGGAAACTATTTTATACGGCTATCGCTTATTGAATACGAGGATTTTCTTGTTCCAGATATTATACTAAGCCCAAGCTTAAAAATTATTAATCTTGGTAATCTTCGTCTGATTAAAGAAAAAATTACAAGCCTAAATGAAGTAAAAATTGAAGGAAAACTAAATTTACTCCAAACTGGAATAGATAAGAAAGTTTATAATGTAGGTGAAGATATTTCAGTGCGTGGTGGAACTACCAATGATATTTTAAATCGTTTACCCTCCGTTGAAGTCGACCAAGAAGGTCGAGTTATGCTGCGAGGAGAGGGAACGGTAATTATTTTGATCGACGGTCGTCCAAGCTCGCTTTCTGGCGGAAATGGAAAAACACTTTTAGATGCATTGCCTGCTAGCTCTGTTGACAGAATTGAAATTGTTACGAATCCATCTGCAAAATATGACCCCGACGGAACCTCAGGAATTATAAATATTGTTCTTAAGAAAAATAAACTAAAAGGATTCAATGGTTTAGTATCAAGTAACATCGGTTCAGGAAATATAAAAAATGGAAATGTACTTGAAGGATCGCTGTCATTGAGTTACCGAAATGCCGGTTTTAATGTCTACGGAAGTTACAACGAACGCTACACGGATGGTTATAGAGATAACATTTCTTACATTAAGCAAAGTCTAGAAAACGGAATTACGAGCATTTTAGATCAAAAAAGAACTGGCGAAGATTTGAATGCCGGAAGAACTTTTAGACTCGGCGTAGACTTTAATTTAAAGGAACGAAATACAATTGGATTTTCAACAACAGGAAATGTAGGTCAACGCGATCGCACAGGAGATTTATGGAATTCATCATCTGATGGAATAGGATATATTACGCAATTCTGGCAAAGAACTTCCTACGACCCATCACAACAAAAAAATATTGATGTAAATGTCAACTACAAATATGATTTAAAAAAACAAAGAGGGAATCTTATCGTTGACTTAAATCAATCCTTTGGAAATGATGCAACCCAAGGATATTATAAAGAAAATTATTTTAATCTGGACTCCAGTATTTCCTCTCCTTCATTGTCTCAGCAATTATTCAACAAAGAAAAAAACAATATTACAACAGCACAAGTAGACTTTAGTTACCTTTTACCAAAAATAAGTGCACGAATTGAAACTGGGACAAAGATGATTCTCAGAAATCAAAAAGTTGATACCTATTCTGAGGAATACGATTCCTTAAGCCAACAATATATAGAAAATAATTTAGCAAACTTTCTTTATTCCTACGATGAACAAATTTATAGTCTCTATGGTATTTTTGGGCAGCAACTAGGAAAATTTAAATACCAAGGTGGCATTCGTCTAGAAAAATCCTATCAGATTCCAAATCTCATTTCAGATACAATTCGCATTGTAAATGATTATTTTAACTTTTTTCCATCAGCACATTTACGCTATTCCTTTTCAAAAAAATCAGAACTTGGATTGAGTTACAGCAAACGTATTACGAGAGCGGGAGCTGGGGAGCTAAATCCTTTTACAAGCTACTCTGATCCTTTTAATTTGAGGAAAGGAAACCCTTACTTACAACCAGAATTTATTAATTCATTTGACTTATCATATACATTGGAAGAAAAAAAACTAAGTTTTTCTGCAAGTACATTCTATAGAAATAATACAGCAGTAATTTCTCGTGTGAAAGAATTTTACCCAGATAGCACGAGTGCAGTAACTTATAAAAACATTAGTGAAACAAACAGTTTAGGAACAGAATTTGTAATTACCTACAAGCCATTTTTATGGTGGCGGACTACTTTTTCTTACAATGGAAACTATATTTGGTATATTTCAAATCAAGAAGATTTACCAAATCGAGAAGGATACAATCATAACTTTAAAGTTAATAGCACCATTGATTTTTGGAAAAAAACTGCCAGTATTCAGCTAAGTTATGCCTACAATGGACCAAGAATAACAATTCAAGGAACTGCTCAAAGGCAAGGACCATTTGATATAGCATTTGAAAAGAAAATGATGGAGGGGAAATGGTCAGTTGGAACTCGAGTTTCTGATATATTCAACCAACAAGGTTTTAATATGGAACTTACAAGAGCAGGGGTCTATCAAAGCTCTGAATTTAAATGGCTTACAAGAAGAATCTATTTGACCTTAAGTTACAAATTTGGTAAATTAGAAATATCAAATAAAAATAAAATGCCAGGAACTGAGGGAGGTGACAATTAAATACAACGCTTTCGAATTTATTTCTTTCAAGAATAAAGTGTAAATTTACTGCTAAAATGTTATTGCCACTCTTTTTAAATGATGTAGCTGGTTCTGAAATAATCGTCATTATTTTAGTTGTTCTTATTTTTTTTGGGTCTAAAAGTATACCAGGAATAGCAAAAACACTCGGAAAAACACTTTATCAAATTAAAAATGCCTCGGCTGAATTACAAAATGAAATTAAAAAATCTGGTTTTGATATAAAAGAAGATTTAAAAATAAGTAACTTAATTAAAGAGCAGCAAGAAGAAATAACACGTCCAATGGATCAAGTTTATTCAGAAATAGAAAATACTATACATTATTCTTCAGAAAGTACTAGTTCTGATAAAATAATTCTTGAAAAAACTCCAGAAATAAAAGAAGAACTTAAACCGACAACTAAAAAAGTAGAAAAATGATTCAAGTAGGGATAATTATGGGCAGCAAGTCAGATTTACCTGTCATGAAAGAGGCAAAGATATTTTTAGATGAAATTGGTATTTCTTGCGAATTAAAAATTGTTTCTGCACATCGAACACCGGAGTTGATGATTGAGTACGCTCAAAATGCTGCAACAAGAGGTTTAAAAGTGATTATTGCAGGAGCTGGAGGAGCTGCTCATCTTCCTGGAATGACAGCATCTATGACCTCTCTTCCTGTAATTGGTGTCCCAATCAAATCTTCCAATTCAATAGATGGCTGGGATTCAATTTTAAGCATTCTTCAAATGCCAAATGGAATTCCTGTTGCAACAGTTGCTTTAAATGCAGCTAAAAATGCTGGAATTCTTGCAGCTAGAATAATTGGAAGTTTCGATAAATCAATACAAGGAAAATTAGATGCCTACGCACTAACAATGAAAGAAACCGTAATTAAAAGCGGTGAGAATTTATAGTTTTATAATAAAAACTAGTTATACAACAAATATTTCTTGCGGATATCTAAAAATTTATCCAAGCCAGGTTTCCAGGTTTCCCGTATTTCTTTAGCGGACCAGCCTTTAAGTAATTGCTCCTTCAAAGTTGCTGTTCCTGCTAGGCAATTAAAAAACCCATTTTGATCAATAAAAGCTGTAGAATCTCCTAGTAAATCGCGTGCAAGAAGTAAATAATTTAGATTGATCTCGTATGTTCTTCTCATTGGTTTTTTAGACAAATTAAAACCCGGACAGATTTTGTTAACGTGTAAAGGATTTTTAGCACCTACTTGAGGAATTGGCGTAAAAGAAAAACTTCCAGAAGGAAATTTTGGATGACCATAAACCTCAAAAGGTTTTTCAGTTCCTCTTCCAACACTTACAGTTGTTGCTTCAAAAAAACAGAGACTCGGATAAAGAGATATCGCTTCATCTGATTTTAAATTTGGAGATGGCGAAACAGGAAGACTATATTTTGTTTTATGGGTATAATTTTTACAAGGTATTATCCAAAGATTACAAGATGCAGACCTACTTAACCATCCTTCACCATTTACCATCATTGCGTATTCGCCAATTGTCATTCCATAAACAACAGGAACTGGATGCATTCCAACAAAAGATTTGTAAGCTAGTTCCAAAACTGGTCCATCTACATAATGTCCGTTTGGATTTGGTCGGTCTAAGACTAATAATTGCTTATTATTTTCCGCACAAGCTTCCATTACATAATGAAGTGTTGAAATGAATGTATAAAATCGAACACCAACATCCTGTATGTCATATATTACAATATCAACATCTTCAAGTTGACTAGCTGAGGGCTTTTTATTATTTCCATATAAAGAAAAGAGAGGAAGACATGTTTTTTCATCAACTGAATGATCAATCTTTTCTCCTGCATCAATATCTCCTCGAAATCCGTGTTCTGGAGAAAATACTTTAACAACATTTAAATTTAAAGCAAGAAGCGTATCTACCAGATGAATACCTTTTACCATTGAAGTTTGATTACCAACAACTGCAATTCTTTTTCCAACAAGTGAATCCACAAATAAATGAAGACGATCAATACCCAAAATAGGACTTTTAGAGCTTTGAAAAAAATACATTTTTGCATTATCAATGCGTAAAGAATCTTCTCTAATTATTATTGTTCCTGAAATAGAAGATTCTCCTTTTACTTTTTGAGAACAAGAAATAAGTAAAAACACTAAAATAGTTTCAAGACAAAGAACCTTTCCGTATTTTTGAAACAAAAATAAAATAGTTGTGTCTTTCGAATTTTTCATATCTAATCGTCTCGTCAAAAATAAATCGCAAGATAAAAAAGTTTCTAAACCAATTGTGCGCATATCTGTCATAAGTATTGCACTAGCAATTGTTGTTAACTTAATTACTATTGCTATTGTAACGGGCTTTCAAAATGAAATCCGAAAAAAAATTACTGGTTTTAATGCTCCACTATTTATCTCAAAAGTTGGTTCTACAAGTATATTTGAATGTGACCCAATACAGAAAAACGAGCAACTTGCTACAGAAATAAAAAAGATAAAGTATATCACTAAAATAAATCCTGTATCATATAAACCTGGCTTGTTACAATCTTTAAAGTTCATAGACACGCTGAAATTACTGAATGGTAAGGATTCACTTATCCAAAGACAGGAAATTTTAGGTGTTTTAATGAAAGGAGTTTCTAAAAGTTATAATTGGGATTTCATAAAAAAAAACTTGAGCCTTGGGCGCTTACCCAATTTCAATCAAGCTAACTTATCAAATGAAATAATTTTATCCGAAAAAATTTGCGCACTTCTAAACTTTAAACTCAATGACGAAATCAGGTGCTTTTTTATGAAAGAACAACCATTAGCTCGTGGCTATAAAATTGTTGGTATTTTTAAAACAGGATTAGAAGATTACGACAAAAAAATTGTTTTTTGTGATTTAAGAGAAATACAAAAACTAAATGAGTACAACATTGCCTCGTCAATTGAAATAGATGACTCATTACACAATTTAAATTCAATAGTTTGTAGAGCAAAAGTAAGTACTAATGCAACAAATCTTTTATTCGATTGGGGAAATGGACCTGATATTTATTCCGGTTTTTACTTAAAGCAATTAAGAGATACTACAATTCGTTTGATTTTACATGATATGAATTACAAAACCAATAAATCAATTCCAATAGATACTAGTTTTTTGATACTAAATGTAGAAAATCCTCTTTTATGTATTGATCTACTAAAAACCAAAGATGGAACTTTAAAAATTAATGAAGTTAACGATTACGAATACAGCTTAGCGTCAAAACAAGGGAGAATACTTGTTAAATCAATTCCTGGAAAAGGTAATTATGAAAACTATATTGCAGGATATGAAATTGAAGTTGAGGGATGGAAAAATATAGAGCAGGTAAAACAAAAGTTAAAAGAAATGATTGAAATGAGACCTGACAAAAATGGGCAGTTACTTCAAGTTAGTAGTGTAGAGGATAATGAAACTGATTTATTTGCTTGGTTAAGCTTCCTAGATATCAATGTTCTTATCATTATTATTCTGATGCTTATAATTGGAATTATTAATGTAGGATCTGCAATGTTGGTGATTATAGTTGTTAGTACAAACCTTATTGGAATTCTAAAAGCAATGGGCGCAAAAAATTGGAGTATTCGTAAAATCTTCCTTTATCAGGCTGCTTATCTTATTATAAAAGGATTATTGTATGGAAATTTAATTGGATTAAGCTTATGTTGGCTTCAAAGTACATTTGGTATAATTTCCTTAGATCCAGAAATCTATTACATTGAAAAAGTTCCAATTGAGCTAACATTTTTTAGTTGGCTAATAATCAATCTCATCACTTTTTTTGTTTGTATTGTCTCCTTAATTCTCCCTAGCTTTGTTGTTACTCGTATTAGCCCGACAAAAGCCATCCGTTTTAATTAAAAAAGATGATATTTAAACCTGGTGACAAAGTTAGTATTCTGAACGAAAGTGGATTTTTCATATTTTTAAATGATAAAAATAATAGAGCTCTAATTCAAGATGAGAATGGATTTGAACGCATCGTTGATTACCGATTTCTTCTAATCTATAAAGTATTTCAAGTTACTGATACATATTTAAAAGATGAGGATAGAATACTAAAAAAACCAACTTTAAAAATACCTTCAACTATTCCAGAAATTGATTTACACATTGAAAAATTATTAGAAAATAGTTCTCACCTAAGCGCACACGAAAAATTTTTATTTCAATTGGATATCTTTAAGAAGTTCACAAATAAAATGTTAACAGAAAGACAGAGTAAATTTGTGGTTATCCATGGAGCTGGGGAAGGAAAATTAAAGAATGAAATTCAATTTTTATTACAATCAAGAAAAGGATTTAGAATGCACGATAAACATGTTTCAAACGGAAAAGTTGGAGCATCTCTAATTGAAGTTTTTTTATCTGAAGCTGATAAATTTTAGGGCTATTTATTTTAAGACATAAGTAGTAAAGAACTATTTTTTCCAGTCCCAGCATACATTTTCCTTCCCTAATCGAAAAGTAAGCATTGCACCAGCATATACATACCAATCACTTGTTCTTGAATTCCCCCTAATACCGTAGCGTGTTCCATCTATACTTTGATTTGACATCGAACCTGCAAGCGTGCCATTTAAAGAGGGTATAAGATTTGTGTTAGGATAATAAGTTGCGCCAACATCATCTATATAATCTGTGAATGTTTTGCGAATAGCCACATCAAAACTAAATGCCGCAGATTTACCTAAAGAAAATTTTGCGCCCAAACCAAGCGGTATGCAAATTTGTATATTAGAATACCTTTCTCTTCCAATTTGACCTTCTGTACCAAGAGGCTTAAGTGTAATTTCTTGACCATTGTAGTTTGTTTTAGGATTCATATAAAAAGCACCAAATTGAGCTAAAATATAGGCAGTACCCGGATAGCGCTTATGTCCTAATTGGAATGGTAAATAATGAAACTCAATTCCTCCTACAAGCTCGTGAATGTCTGTATGAAAATTTAAATCTCTATTTTTATTAATGGTAATCTTTGAATCTTTATCATCCGCATCCAAGCTACCATAAGTATAATTAAAACGAAGGGTTAAACGAGAATGGTAATTAAAACGATACATCAATCCACCTGCTAAATTGGTTTCATAAAACGGTCTAAATTGATTTAAATCGCCAATATAATACATTGTACCTAGTGAAACTCCAAGTTCTGAGCGCGTCCAATTGTTAGACTGTTGTGCATAAAATTTAAGACAACTAAAACAAATAAATAAAGAAAATAGAAGCTTTTTCACTTGTCTAATAACGTTTTAAAGCTAAAATTATTACATTTTGTAGTACTTTGAATAAAAAGTAAAGACAATAAAATAGAAAAACTTATGAAATTTTAATTCCCCTTTTACGCTCCGTCTCCTTTAATAATACTTTTCTAATACGAAGATTTTGAGGAGTTACTTCAACATATTCATCACCTTGAATGTATTCCAAGCACTCTTCTAAACTAAAGAGTTTTGGAGGAGCTAGTCGAACCTTTTCATCCGCACCTGAAGAGCGCATATTCGACATTTTCTTAGTCTTTGTTACATTAACACATAAATCACCAGCACGAGAATTTTCTCCAATAACTTGTCCTTCATAAATATTTTCATTTGGTGAAATAAAGAATTTCCCTCGTTCTTGAAGATTATTTAAAGAAAAAGGTATTGATGTTCCTTGCTCTAAAGAAATTAAAGAACCATTTTGTCGACCAGAAATTTCGCCTTTATAAGGTTGATATTCAACAAATCGATGATTCATAATTGCTTCACCAGCAGTTTGCGTTAATAAATAATTTCGGAGCCCTATAATACCACGCGAAGGAATTTCAAAAGTAATAATCATACGTTCACCTTTTGGAACCATGTTTTTCATTTCCCCTTTTCGTTTTGTAACAGCTTCAACTGCAGTTCCACTATGAATTTCAGGTAAATCAATAGTCAATTCTTCAACTGGTTCGCATTTAACACCCGTTACTTCTTTAATGATAACTTGAGGTTGTCCAACCTGCATTTCATATCCTTCACGACGCATTGTTTCAATTAAAACTGATAAATGCAAAACACCTCTTCCAAAAACCATCCATTTATCTGCTTTGTCGGTATCTGAAACACGCAGTGCAAGATTTTTTTCTAATTCTTTTTGAAGTCGATCTGAAATGTGTCGAGATGTTACAAATTTTCCTTCCTTTCCAAAGAAAGGAGAATCATTTATAGAAAAAAGCATACTCATAGTTGGCTCATCCATCTTAATTGTTGGCAAAGGTTCTGGATTTTCTGCATCACAAATAGAATCTCCAATTTCAAAACCTTCGATTCCAGTAATAGCGCAAATATCTCCTGCTTGAACATGCGTAACTTTTCTCCGTTCAATTCCCTCAAAAACAAAAATCTCTTTAATTCGGTGCTTTTGTAAAGTGCCATCAGATTTAGAAACAAGAATAGCCTGATTTTCTTTGATCTCTCCTCGTGTTAAGCGACCAATAGCAATTCTACCAACATAAGAAGAATAGTCCAAAGATGTAATTAACATTTGAGTATTTCCTTCTTGAATAGTAATTGGCGGAAAATACTCTAAAATTGTATCAAGAAGTGCTGAAATATTATTCGTAGGTTGCTTCCAATCTTCCGACATCCAACCATTTTTTGCCGAACCATATATTGTAGGAAAGTTTAGCTGTTCTTCAGTTGCATCCAACTCAAACATTAAATCAAAGACTTTTTCATGCACCTCATCTGGCGTACAATTTTCTTTGTCAACCTTGTTTATCACTAATAAAGGTTTCAATCCTAGAGCAAGGGCTTTACCAAGAACAAAGCGAGTTTGGGGCATTGGGCCTTCAAAGGCGTCAACTAGTAAGCAAACACCGTCTGCCATATTTAAAACTCGTTCCACTTCTCCCCCAAAGTCTGCGTGACCGGGAGTGTCAATGATATTAATTTTTGTGCCTTTGTAAAGAACAGATACATTTTTTGAAACGATCGTGATTCCTCTTTCACGTTCCAAATCATTGTTATCCATAATTAAATCTCCAGTAAGACGCTCTCTCTCGTTTTCAACATTACCTGCTTCAATCATTTTATCAACCAAGGTAGTTTTACCGTGGTCAACGTGAGCTATGATTGCAATATTCCTTATTTCCATTTAATCTTTTATTTTATAAAACAACTTTACGGCTGTTTTTGAATGATATTATTAATATTTCTTTTTCCCAAAACCACCACCTGGGCTTCTTCTCTCTCTCGTTTCACCAGGATTGGATACTCGGTCATTCAACTTTGGACTTGAAAATCCTTCACCTGTTCTTTTTCCAGCATACGATCCGCCGCTTCGGCTTCCGGAGAATCCGCCGCTTCGAGCGCTTCCGCCACCATAACCACCACTTCGTTCTCCACCGCCTCTTGGTTTATCACCACCATATCCACCACCTCTTGGTTTATCGCCACCATATCCACCACTTCTAGAACCGCCACCAAAGCTTCCACTTCGAGATCCACCGCCGAAAGATCCACTTCTTGGTTTATCACCGCCATATCCACCACTTCTTGGTTTATCGCTTCTATCGCTAGTTTCTGTAGATGTTGTAATTTCAATACTTACTTGGTGACCTTCAAACTCAGTTCCGTTGACAGTTTTTAATATTTTATCTGAATGCTCTTCATCTGCTTCAAAAAATGAAAATGAGGTCATAATATCAATTCTTCCAATAGCTGCTGAATTCAATCCTGTAGCATCACAAACTACACGCAATAAAGCACCTGGATTAAAACCATCACGACGAC
>JBIKOE010000018.1:0-41855 GCA_044358215.1 Crocinitomicaceae bacterium | reverse complement strand
TTACTTCTTTAACTGTAAGGTTTACTAATGTTTCTGCAATTTTGTTTAAATCAGCCATTTTATTTTATTTTTTTAAAAAAGGTTTAATAAATAATAATTATGCCCGTTGTTCGAGCGTTTTAAGAATACCAGCGAGTTTGCCACCAGCACTTTGAAGTCCAGATAATACATTCTTAGCAGGACTCTGCAATAATCCAATGATTTCTCCAACCAATTCTTCTTTGCTTTTCAAAGATTCAAGAATTAGTAATTGATGATCACCGATAAAAATTGCTTCGTCAATGTATGCTCCTTTTAAAATTGGTTTCGCGTTTTTCTTACGAAAATCTTGAATTAATTTTGCGGGAACATTTGCAACATCACTTAACATAATAGAAGTTGCTCCTTTTAAAGTGTCATAAAGACCTTCAAAATTCTTTCCTTCTACACGTTCCATTGCTTTTTGAAGCAGTGCATTTTTTACAACACGAATTTTAATATTTGCTTGAAAGCATCTTCTTCGTAATGTATTCACTGATTCAACTGTAAGTTCTGCAGTATCTGTTAAATAGATAATATTATTTGCTGTTAATTCAGCAGTTAAATCATCTATATACTTTGCTTTTTCTATTCTATTCATTTTTTTAAATGTTAAGCATTAACAGACTTGGCGTCAATTTGAATACCAGGACTCATTGTTGAACTTATATAAATTGATTTGATGTATGTTCCTTTTGCAGCAGATGGTTTCAATTTAAGAAGAGACAAAATTAATTCATTTGCGTTATCACAAATTTTATCACCATCAAAACTTACTTTACCAACTGAAGAGTGAATAATACCGTATTTATCGACCTTAAAGTCAATCTTTCCAGCTTTCACTTCTTGCACTGCTTTTCCAACATCCATTGTTACAGTACCCGTTTTTGGATTTGGCATTAATCCACGAGGACCTAAAACTCGTCCAAGTGCACCTACCTTACCCATAACTGAAGGCATTGTAATAATAACATCAATATCTGTCCAACCACCTTTGATTTTTTCAATGAAATCATCAAGTCCAACAAAATCAGCACCCGCTTCCTTCGCTTCATTTTCCTTGTCGGGAGTACAAAGTACAAGTACTTTAATATCCTTTCCAGTTCCATGCGGCAAAGCCACTGTGCCTCTAACCATTTGATTTGCTTTACGAGGATCAACTCCTAGTCGTACACAAATATCTACGGAAGCGTCAAATTTAGTAGTGGAGATTCCCTTTACCAAATCACAGGCTTCTGTCAGAGTGTAGATTTTAGTCAAGTCATACTTGGCTAGAATCTCTTTTCTTTTTTTCGAAATTCTCTTCATAACACTATTTTTTGGATTTTGGTGCCTCACCACCTTTAATTGTAACGCCCATACTTCGAGCAGTACCTGCTACCATCCGCATTGCTGAATCAACAGTAAAACAATTTAAATCAGGCATTTTGTCTTCCGCAATTGCACGAACTTGCGTCCATGAAACAGATCCAACTTTAACGCGATTAGGTTCAGAAGAACCTTTTTTGATTTTAGAATGTTCAATAATTTGAACTGCTGCGGGTGGGGTTTTTAAAACAAAATCAAAAGATTTATCACCGTAAACAGTGATAACAACCGGTACAACTTTCCCCATTTTATCTTGTGTTCTAGCATTAAACTGCTTACAGAACTCCATGATGTTTACACCTTTTGCACCTAATGCAGGTCCAATTGGTGGTGCTGGGTTGGCTGTGCCTCCTTTGATCTGCAATTTGATCAACGCTGCTACTTCTTTAGCCATATATATTCAATTTATGTAGTCAAACGTGTGCTATAATTGATGGGAAGCTTTAATCATCAGCACACTTCTACGGTTAATACATTTTAAGAATCTTTTTCAACCTGCATATAGCTAAGTTCCAAAAGATTTTTTCTGCCAAAAATTTTGACCATCACTTTTAACTTTTTCTTGTCCTCGTTGATTTCATCAACAACACCAGTGAAATTATTAAAAGGACCATCAATTACCTTAACAGGCTCGCCAACAATAAAAGGAACTTTCATTTCTTCTTCATGTTCGGCTAATTCATCTACTTTACCAATAATTCTATTTACTTCTGTCATTCTCATTGGAACTGGTTCACCACCTTTTACAGTGCCTAAAAACCCAATTACATTTGGAATCCCTTTAATTACGTGCTTTACTTCTCCAACTAGTGCCGCTTCAATAATTACATAACCTGGTAAAAATACTTTTTCTTTAAGTGCTTTTTTTCCATTTTGAATTTTAAAAACCTTTTCCATAGGTATTAAAATTTGGTTCACATAATCTCCCAACTTCATTCGAGAAATTTCTAATTCAAGGTATTCTTTTACTTTCTTTTCTTTGCCGCTAACAGCACGAATAACGTACCATTTTTTAACTATTTCTCCCATGTCTTTATCCTTAGAAAATTCCGTAAATAAATCCGATTAATCCTTTCCACGTTGCATCTTCTTCACCAGAAATACCGAAAAGAAAATCCATTGCAAAAATTGTTAATGAGATTAAAATAGATGCTACAACTACTAGAATTGTATTATTCTGTAATTCTTGCCAAGTGGGCCACGTCACATTGTGAACCATTTCGTGGTAAGTCTCTTGAAAATATGATTTTATTTTAAACACGTATTTTATTTTATTTCAGCACGGGCGGTAGGATTCGAACCCACGACCAATGGTTTTGGAAACCACCACTCTACCAGCTGAGCTACACCCGTTTAAAAAGGGGAATTTTTCAATTCCCCTAACTTTAAACTATGTTATTATTTATTTTACTATCTCTGTAACCTGACCAGCACCAACAGTTCTTCCACCCTCACGGATTGCAAAACGAAGTCCTTTATCCATTGCTACAGGAACTATTAATCTTACATTAATTGAAACGTTATCACCTGGCATAACCATTTCACGACCTTCTCCTAACAAAATTTCTCCTGTTACGTCTGTAGTTCGGAAATAGAATTGCGGACGGTATTTATTTTGAAATGGAGTGTGACGTCCACCTTCTTCTTTTTTCAAAACATAAATTTCTGCTTTAAACTCAACATGAGGTGTTGTTGAACCTGGCTTACAAATAACCATTCCTCTTTTGATTTGAGCTTTTTCAATTCCACGTAATAACAAACCAACATTGTCACCAGCTTCACCTCTATCAAGGATTTTACGGAACATCTCAACACCTGTAACAGTTGAAGTCAATTTTTCGTCACCCATTCCAAGAATATCAACACCTTCTCCAGAGTTTATGATTCCTGTCTCAATACGACCAGTTGCTACTGTACCACGACCTGTAATCGTAAATACATCCTCTACTGGCATCAAAAACGGCTTATCAATTTCACGCGGAGGTAATTCGATATATGTATCAACAGCATCCATTAAATCTTCGATTGCTTTTACCCACTTAGCTTCACCATTCAACGCACCCAATGCAGATCCTTGAATAACTGGAGCATTGTCTCCATCATATTTATAGAAAGAAAGTAATTCACGAACTTCCATTTCAACAAGCTCTAACAACTCTTCGTCATCAACCATGTCAACTTTGTTCATAAAAACAACTAAACGAGGAACACCTACTTGTCTTCCAAGAAGAATGTGCTCTCGTGTTTGAGGCATTGGACCATCTGTTGCAGCTACAACTAATATTGCACCGTCCATTTGAGCAGCACCTGTTACCATGTTCTTTACGTAATCCGCGTGACCTGGACAGTCAACGTGAGCGTAGTGACGCGCAACAGTTTGATACTCGATATGAGATGTGTTAATTGTAATTCCTCGCTCTTTCTCTTCAGGAGCATTATCAATAGATGAGAAGTCACGAACTTGTGCCAATCCTTTAGAAGCTAATACGCTAGAGATTGCAGCAGTCAATGTAGTTTTTCCGTGGTCAACGTGTCCAATGGTACCAATGTTAACGTGTGGTTTGGAACGATCAAAATTTTCCTTAGCCATTTTTTGTTTTTTTGTTACTTAGTTAATACTTATTCTATATAAAAAATCCGTCTTACGGATAAATTTCTTCTTCTTGAGCCAATGACGAGAATTGAACTCGTGACCTCTTCCTTACCAAGGAAGCGCTCTACCCCTGAGCTACACCGGCGCTCAATGGAATTTGAGCGGGAGACGAGACTCGAACTCGCGACGTTCAGCTTGGAAGGCTGAAGCTCTACCAACTGAGCTACTCCCGCTTTTAAAAACTTTCTGTGGGGAGAGCAGGATTCGAACCTGCGAAGGTGTAACCAGCAGATTTACAGTCTGCCCTCGTTGGCCGCTTGAGTATCTCCCCAACTTCATGAGCCGATGGAGGGATTCGAACCCCCGACCAGCTGATTACAAATCAGCTGCTCTGGCCAACTGAGCTACATCGGCAAATGATATTTTCGTTAAATAAAGAACGTTTCTTTTAGCCGAAACCTAAATTTCGGATTGCAAATATACGAAACTTTTTTGTATGACAAAGTCTTTTTCAAAAAATATTGCCATAATTTATTTAAAAAGTCAAGCTTGGTTCTTGATGGAACTCATTTTACTACTTTTGTATTAGCTCAATGAAAAAAATATTTGTTTCAGTTACAAGTGATTTGTCAACGGATAACCGTGTAGATAGAACATGTAAAACCCTTTTAGAGTATGGATTTGAAGTCGTTCTTGTTGGTCGCATAAAATCAGACAGCATTGACTTAGAAAACCGTGAATATCCCTGTAAAAGGTTTAAGCTATTCTTTCAAAAAGGGGCTTTTTTTTACATGGAATATAATTTGCGCCTTTTTATATTTTTACTTTTCAAAAAAAAAGATGTTTTATACTCAAATGATCTTGACACTCTTTTAGCAAATTATTGTGCTAAGAAATTCTCTAGGAACACTAAATTAATTTATGATTCACATGAGTTATTTACGGAAGCTCCAGAATTAATAAATAGAAAAAGAATTCGCTATTTCTGGTTGCTAATAGAGCGCTTTATTTTTCCAAAACTAAACTTTATTATTACTGTAAATGAATCAATTGCTATTATTTACAAAGCACTTTACGGAAAAAATATTACTGTTATCAGAAATGTTCCATTTTATTACGAAAGAATCTCAGCACTTCAAAAGGAAAAAATTGGTATTCCAAAAAATAACTTTACTGTTATAATTCAAGGCAGCGGTTTAAATATTGAAAGAGGAATTGAGGAAGCTATTCTTTCTATGCATTTACTGGAGAATGTTTCTTTGTTAATTGTAGGAAATGGCGATGTAATTCCCTTGGCAAAAAAAATGGTGACGAAAGAGGGCTTAAAAAACAGCGTGTTTTTCTTTGAAAAAAGACCTTATATTGAATTAATGAGTTTTACAGAATTGGCAGATGTTGGATTGGCAATCGACAAGCCAAAAAGTAAGAACTACGAGCTTGCTCTCCCGAATAAATTATTCGACTACATGCATGCTGGCACTCCTATTTTAAGTTCAGAATTAATAGAAATAACATCTTTAATTCAAAAATATCAAATTGGGATATCTATAACTACTGTTAATCCTCAAGCCATTGCAGCTGGAATTAATTATTTAAAAGAGCATCCAAAGGAATTAAAGCGAATGAGCGAAAATTGTTTGGAGGCCGCAAAGATTGAAAATTGGGAAAACGAAAAACAAAAGTTAACAAGCTTACTTGACAGATTGTATTCTTGAAAATTCGATTAATTTATGCAAATCAAACATCCATAAGACAAAAACTCCTGATTTTAAACACGAAAACAAAGTAGGTTTAATGCACCAAAAGATTGGTTTTAAAATTAATAAAAAACCATTCTTTTTTAGTGAAAAATATGTTTTTAATAACGGAATATGCTTTATAAATTCTTTATCATACTTGAGGATTTTAATTATCTCAAATAAATTTAATAAAGCTTCTTTGGTTTTTTTTAAATAAACGTGATTTGTATCCAAATGAGCATTTAAAACTGCATTATCACTTTGAATAACGGTCACATTAGCACGAAATAAATCAAAAGCAAATAAAGTATCTTCGTGACCATAACCACATAAATTTTCATTAAAAGCTATCTTTTGAAGCAGTTCTTTTTCGATGACAAAGTTATTTGTTTTGAAACCCCAATTAAAATTTGATTCCCTATCCTGAATTGATTTACTTTCTTTATTTCTACTTGTTTTCCAGCGCAAAAGATATTTCTTCTCAGGGCGTTGTTCACTGTAAATACTACCGCCAAAAAGCACTTTTGGATTTAATCTATTAAGCTCCTGAATATACTTTGCTAAAAAAGTTGAAGAAATTATTTCAGAGTCACAATCCAAAAAAAGTAAATAGGGATTTTTACACTCAGAAACAAAAAGATTGCGGATTTTTGACCTACCAACATTCGTTTCTAATTCTATAATTTTGCAATATTCCTTCAGAAGTCGATTTTTTACTTTAATTTCTATATCTGAAGCATCATCTATCAACACTATTTCGATGGATTCATTTAATTTCTGAATTTGCGAGTGCAAATCGGAAACTAATTTTGTTACATCAACATTGTAAACAGGTATGCAAATAGAAAGCATTTTATAAGGCTTAAGCCATTGTACTTGGAGTACCAAAATTCATTGGTGGCATTCCAGATTGTGGGTCATCAATTAGACCAAAACTCTGCTCATATTTTTGGATATTTTCTGTTAGAGCAAATAAAAATCGTTTTGCATTTTGAGGTGTCATTATTACACGAGAACGAACTTTTCCTTTTGGCATTCCCGGCATAATCTGAACAAAATCACAAACCACTTCAGCTGGTGAATGTGTTATAATAGCAAGGTTTGAATAAATTCCTAATGCAATTTCTTCAGACAATTCAATGTCCATTTGATTTTCTTCATTTTTCATAGTTCTTATATTATATTAATTACTTTTTCAGATTCTGTGAATTCAATTCCATAACTCTTCAACTCATTTAAAATTGGTTCATAAACCTCTTTATTTATTGGTAAAGTTACACCTTTTTCATGCAAATTTCCTGAAAGAATCATTTTTGCAGCAATTCCCACGGGCAAACCAACTGTATTAGACATAGAAGTATAAATTTGATCTTCACCTAAATTTACCATTGAAGATTCAATTTGATATTTAACTCCGTTCAAACGGTATTTAAATTTATGATACATCACTAACATGTCTTTATCTCCTGGCTCTAAATTTAATTTTTTCACTAATAATTCTTCAAGTAATTCAGCAGGAGAAGCATTTGTTTTCTCAAAGCATACATTGGACTCAAATAGTCCTAACCATTCAAATTGCTCAAATAAATAGTGTCTTTCAGCACGCAGAAATAATTTAAATTTTTCTTCAACAGAAACGTTTGCCTTATATGGTAAGAAAGCGTTGAGAAAAGTTCTAGGACTTAATAAATGACTATTTTCTATTCTCGTTTGATCATCCGTCATTCCTAACTCAATAAAAACATCCCATCCTTGGCAAAAATTTGGACGCCTGAGCGTTCCCCTGTAAATAGTTGGAATCTCATCTATTCCATAGGTTTTTCTATACCTCAAAGCATCTCTGTTTGCATACCCTTCAAAAGCACCAAATTTCTGTATTTTAATTCGGTCAATCTTTTGAAATAAACGATTATAAGGCAAGTATTTATATTCATTTTTTTCAATAAAACATGCTAAGCCACCTTGTCCGGCAAGAACTACATTCCGAGGATTCCATGTGAATTTATAATGCCAAGGATTTGTATCGTATTTTGGCGCTATTAATCCCCCACAAAAAGATTTAAAACTGAGCAATTCTCCCCCTTTTTTTTGTATCGCATGAATAATTTTCATTGCACTCATATGATCAATTCCAGGGTCGACACCAATTTCATTCATGATAACAATTCCAGCTTTTCTAGCTGCCTCATCCAGAGCCTGCATCTCTTTTGAAATATAAGAAGGAGTAATAAGATCAACTTTTAATTCAATGCAGTCTTGGGCAACATCAACATGATAACGAGCAGGCAACATTGAAATTACTAAATCAGCATTTGCAATTCTGATTTTACGTTCTTCAGAATTAGTAGCATTAAATGCAAGCGCTTCTCCTCGTTCATGGTTATTTATTTTGCGTTTTACTAATTCAACATCCTGGTCTACAACTTGCACATTCCAATCATATTTTTTAGCATGTGACAAGAGGTACTTAATCAAAGAAGAACTCGACATTCCAGCACCTAGGATTAGTATTGATTTCATTATCAGTAAATTAAAATTTTTATACCCTTAATTAAGTGTACAAAGTTAAAGAAATGACGCACTCTTCGACTTTCATCTATTTTTTTCTTTGAAAAAATTAAATCTATCCATGAACAAAAATGTATTAAATAAAGTTATGATATAGATTTTGATGTTATCAAAAGACATTGACTATTTTTGTAAAAAAAATAAATGCTTATAAAATTCCTCTCAGCTTTTTTTTCCATTCGTTCGGCTTCATTGGCCTTAATAATTTTTCTTACAAGCATTGCTGCAGCGACTTTTATAGAATCAATTCACGGAATTCAAAGCGCTAAACTTATTATTTATAACGCAACATGGTTTGAATTACTTTTAATCTATTTATGTTTCAATTTGATCTCAAATATTTTTAAGCATAAAATGTTTCAGCATGAAAAAATTGCATTGTTAACATTTCACATTTCCTTCATAATTATAATTATTGGTGCAGGAATAACACGTTTTTATAGCTTTGATGGACTCATGCTAATCCCAGAAGGGAAAACTTCTGATTTTATATTTACCTCAGATCCACATTTACTAGTAAGTGTTCAAAATCTTGAAACTGGAGAAGATTCAACCATTGTAGAACAACATTATATGTCAGAAATTGCCAATAATAATTTTGAGCATAACTATGATTTTTCTGGAAAAGATATTGCTATTTCCTACCTCAATTTTCAATCGAAAATGATTGATTCCTTTGTTATAAATAGTCAGTTTAAGGAAGAAGCTTTGGAACTTGTGACAGATGGAATGAAATCCAATTTCTTGTGCGAAAATGATATTTTTATGCTGGGAGAAATTCCTTTGTCTTTTGAAAAAGAATTAGCAACACCAGGAATTGAAACCCGGAAATTTGGAGATTCTATTCAGGTAAAAACACTTTTACCACTTCGTTATTTAGCGATGTCAGAAATGCAAAAAGCCAGACAAAGTGGACAGAGTCCATCAGATTCTATGTTCACAGAAATTCCTCTTAATAAATGGGTTAACTTCAAAACAACCACATTGTACCAAGTTGGCGACAAGCAATTTGTATTCAAAAGAAAAATTAAGCATGCTAAAAAAATGCTGGTTTCTTCAGGGAAAAAGAATGTTGGCTCAGATTATTTAACTGTTTTGGTAAAATCAGGAAAACAAAGCATTGAAAAGCGCTTAGAAGGTGGAATGGGTGCAATTCCAACTCCAACTCGTTTTGAATTAAATGGCTTAAGTATTCAGTTGGAATATGGCAGTATTCGTCAAAAACTTCCCTTTGCAATTTTATGCCGCGATTTTATATTAGATAAATACCCGGGATCAGAATCTCCCTCTTCATTTGCAAGTGAACTAACAATTCTTGATAAAGCAAAAAAGTACGAGCGAAATCAACGAGTATTCATGAATAATATCATGGATTACGAAGGTTATCGTTTTTTTCAATCTTCCTATGATTTAGACGATCCAAGCACTCCAGAAAATGAAGAGGGAACGAGACTCAGTGTAAACCATGATGCAATTGGGACAAATGTTACCTATTTTGGTTACTTATTAATGACAATAGGCATGGTTCTTTCATTATTTGCGCCAAAAGGACGATTTAGAGATTTAAATGAAAAATTGAAAAAATTAAAGATTCGTAGAGAGAAATTAACAACTATTCTCTTAGTTTTTTTATGTCTGAACTCATTTATAAGTCCTGCGCAGGAAAGTCACGATCATAAACACGAGCACAAAAATGAACACTTTAATCACAAGGCTAAAAAACCAGTTTTTAGAATAGTTTCAAAGGAACATTCAGAAAAATTAGCGAAATTATTGGTGCAAGATTTTGACGGACGTATTGTTCCATTTCATACCTTAAGTGATCAATTACTGCGCAAAATTTACCGTGGAAATAAATTCAGGGATTTGAATGCATCGCAAGTAATCATGAGTATGCACATGTATCCACAGTATTGGATGGATCAGAAAATAGTTCAAGTTTCAAGTAACCTAAGAGAAAGACTCAAGCTAAAAGAATATGCCAGTTCAAAAGATTTAATGGCAGAAGGAGGTAATTTTAAATGGTTGGCTGAATATAAAATTTCTCATCAGAAATTAGAATCTAAAAGAGATGAATTTGATAAAAAATTAATCAAGCTGAATGAAAAATTTGAGGTCCTACAAGGGGTTTTCACCTGGCAATACATGCGAATTATTCCAAAAGTAAATGACAAAAACAATACTTGGTTTATTCCAATGGATATGGAATTATTAAAAATTGATACGCTTAGCTCAATCACATCTTTAAAATATCTTTCAGCAATTGATAAGGGAGCAAAAAATAATGATTTCACTGAGGCAGAAAGTTTATTGGCTGAAATTTGTGCTTTCCAACGCAAAATTGGAAAAAAAGTAGTGCCAAGTGAAAATCAAGTGAACATTGAAGTTTCCTACAATAAAATGGAGATTTTTAAAAATACCTATCGTTCGTATGGCTTAATTGGATTATTAATGCTAATCCTCTTTTTTGTTCAACTTTTTATAGATCCAAAATCTAAAACATTAAAACTCTTTAAAATCCTCCGAATAATTTTCTTTTTCTTACTAACTGTATTTTTTGTTTATCATGGAATAGGATTAGGATTCCGCTGGGTAATTTCAGATCACGCTCCTTGGAGTAACGGCTATGAAGCAATTATTTTTATCGCCTGGGTTACCATGATTTTTGGTTTTGTTTTTTCCCGAAAAAATGCAGTGATTATTGCAGGAACAGCAATTTTAGCTTCTTTAATGATTTTTGTGACTGAAATGAATCTCTTAGATCCAGAAATAACGCCACTTGTACCTGTTCTTAAGTCATATTGGTTAATGATTCACGTTGCAATAATAACTGGAAGTTATGGTCCACTTGGCTTGGCTGCTATTCTTGGACTTATAAATTTATTGCTTTATATCTTTCGGACTCAAAAAAATGGAAAAATGATTTCTATTCACATTAGCGAATTAACCTACGTTTCTGAAATGGCCATGACAATTGGTGTTTTTATGCTCACAATTGGAACATTTTTAGGTGGCGTTTGGGCTAATGAATCATGGGGGCGCTACTGGGCTTGGGACCCAAAAGAAACGTGGGCTATGGTCTCTGTTTTAGTCTATGCCGTAATTTTACATTTTCGGTTTATACCCAAGTTGAATGGTAAGTTTGTTTTTAATGCAGTGGCTCTTTGGGGTTATTCAGCAATTTTATTTACCTTTTTTGGCGTTAATTTTATGCTTGTTGGCTTGCATTCTTATGCCCAAGGTGAAGGTCTGGGAGAATTTCCAAAATGGTTGATTGTATTAATTATTAGCTTCTTAATTTTTACAATTTTCTCAGGTATTCGATACAAGGCATATAAGAAACTAAACAAAGAAAAAATAGTGGAATAAATGGATTTGACAAGTATTCTTTTCGAAGACAACCATTTAATCGTCATCAATAAAAAACCTTCTGAAATTGTACAGGGTGATAAGACGGGTGATAAAACCATGCCAGATACAATCAAAGAATACTTAAAAGTAAAATACAACAAACCTGGCAATGTTTTTTGTGGCGTTATTCACCGTTTAGATCGACCTACAAGTGGCGCAGTTGTTTTTGCTAGAACAAGTAAAGGACTTGAGCGAATGAATGCGCAGTTTAGAGAAAAAGAAACAAATAAAGTTTACTGGGCCATCGTTGAACAAAAGCCAGAAAAACCCGAAGGCGCCTTGGTTCATTTCCTCAAAAAAAACGAGACAAAAAATAAAAGTTTTGTCACAGATTCCGAAAAAGGAGGTGCAAAAGAAGCAAAACTTACTTACAAACTTATCGCATCTTCAGAGCGCTATCATTTATTAGAAATCACTCTTGAAACTGGAAGACATCATCAAATTCGTGCACAATTAGCTGCTATCGGATGCTTTATTAAAGGAGATGTAAAGTACGGTGCAAAACGCTCAAATGAAGATGGATCAATCTGCTTGCATGCCAGAAGATTGACAATAAATCACCCAGTTACCAAGGAAGTCTTAACATTTACAGCTGATACACCAAATACTGCAATCTGGAAAATATTTGAAAAATAAAATGGGAACTACTCCTGTTTTTGAGCCCTTAAATGAATTGAAAGACCTTTCATTTGCAGCGCTAACAATTGCACAAATTACAAAGGATTTTGCTAGAATTTCTGTGGATTTTAACTTTGAGAAAGATAAAAAAATAGAACTTAAGAACCAACTAATCGCAGAAGTAGAAAAAACTATCTCAAATTTAACTTCTATTGAACTTCAACAGTTTATCTATTTAATTGATCTCAAAGAAACTGATTTTCATTCTGCAAGTCACCATGAAAATTTCCTTGAAATCCTTTCGGAGAAAATACTATACCGAGAAGCATATAAAGTCTTTCTTCGCAAATATTATAGTTTGTAAAGTTTTCCGTTTCTAAAAACCATATTTTCTTAAAAGATGATCGAATTAAGTAAATAAATGTGTAAAACCTCATCCTTTTTTATTAATTTTGAATTAAATATTTTTATATGAATTTCATTACTTCAAGTAGCATTTTACTGCGTCATCTACAGAGCATTTCTGGTGTGATAAACACAAGCAATACATTGCCAATTCTAGATAATTTTTTGTTTGATATCCAAAATGGACAATTAACTATTTCAGCATCTGATTTAGAAACTACAATGATTACAACTTTAAAAGTTGAATCAGAAGAAAATGGAAAAGTTGCGTTACCAGCTAAATTAATTTTAGACGTCTTAAAAAGTCTTCCGGAACAACCTTGCACTATTCGCGTAAATTTAGAAAACATGCAAGTTGAAATTGCTTATGACAATGGGAAGTCAAAAATGAATGGTATGAAAGGTGATGAATTTCCAAAATTACCTAGCATAGAAAATAAAAATTCAATAAAAATTTCTGGAGAAATCCTTTCTAAAGCAATAAATAGAACCTTATTTGCTGCAGGAAATGATGATTTAAGACCCGTAATGAGCGGCGTATACTGTCATTTTACACCTGGAGACATTACATTCGTAGCAACAGATGCTCACAAATTAGTACGTTACCGCAGAAAAGATGCTGAAGCAAATGGAAGCGCCGCATTTATATTGCCAAAAAAGGCATTAAACATGCTAAAATCAAATCTTAGCGGTGAAGAGGAAATTCTATTTGAATACAATGAATCTAATGCGATTTTTACCTTTAATGATTTAGTAATCGTTTGTCGATTAGTTGATGGAAAATATCCAAACTATGAAGCGGTTATTCCCAAGGAAAACCCAAATGTGTTAACCATTGATCGCCTGCAATTCTTGAATTCTATTAAACGTGTTTCAATTTTTTCAAATAAAACAACACACCAAATTAAATTAAAATTAGCTGGTTCAGAATTATCACTTTTTGCTGAAGATCTTGATTTTGCAAACGAAGCATCAGAAAGACTTACATGTAATTACGATGGAGACGATCTAGAAATTGCTTTTAACTCACGCTTCTTAATGGAAATGGTGAGTAATCTCGAAGCTACTGAAATTCAACTTTCAATGAGCGAAACAGGTCGCGCAGGAATACTAACTCCTTGCAATCCTGAAAATGCAAATGAAGAAGTTTTGATGTTGGTAATGCCTGTAATGCTCAATAGATAAAAATGCCTTATTCATTGAATTATGGCAGATGATAAAATTAATATTCGGGAATTATCTTTTGAAGAACTCCAAGAACATTTAAGCAAATTAAAGCAACAAGCCTTTCGTTCAAAACAAGTATTTGAATGGTTGTGGAAAAAAAATGCACACACATTTGAAGAAATGTCAAATCTCAGCATTGAATTAAGAAGTGTTTTGGATACAAATTTCTTTATCGATGCTATTAGCGTTCAAGATGAACAAATAAGTAAGGACAAAACCATTAAATGTGCCTTTGAAATAGCAGAAGGAAAAATTGTTGAAGGTGTTTTAATTCCAAGTAAATCTCGAATGACTGCCTGCATTTCTTCGCAAGTTGGTTGCAGTTTATCATGTGTCTTTTGTGCAACTGGCCGTTTAAAGTTATTGCGAAATTTGACTGCTGGTGAAATTGTGGATCAAGTGGTTTATCTCCGAAACCAAGCTGAAAATCGCTATAAAACCCCTTTGTCAAATATTGTTTATATGGGAATGGGAGAACCGCTTTTAAATTATAAAAATGTTCTTCGCTCAACAGAAATGCTTTGCTCAGAAAAAGGATTAGGAATTTCTCCAAGAAGAATAACCGTTTCGACAGCCGGAATTGCAAAGATGATACGAAAATTAGGAGACGACGAAGTTCGCTTCAATCTAGCACTTTCTTTGCATGCTGCAAATGACGAAAAACGAAATAAATTAATGGAAATTAATGAGACGAATAATTTAGAAGAATTATCTGAGGCATTGATTTATTTTCATGAAAAAACAGGAACTCGTGTTACATTTGAATACATTATTTTTAAAGATTTTAATGACGAAATTGAAGATGCACAAGAGCTTGCTCAGTTTTGTAAATGCGTTCCTTGCAAGATTAATATCATAGAATACAACCCGATTGATGACGGACAGTTTCAGCAGGCAGATCCACAAAAAGTAATAGCGTTTGCAAATTATTTAGAAGCAAAAAATCTAATTGTAAATGTTCGAAGAAGTCGTGGGAAAGACATCGATGCAGCCTGCGGGCAACTTGCAAATAAAAACAAAGCAATTCCTTTACAAGAGAGGATTTTAAAAGGATTGAACGGCGAGATTTAACGAATCAAATGGATATACCCAGATTTTTCTCCGTTTTCATAAACTAATTTATAAAAATATAAACCTTCTTGTAAATCATCACCGCCGACAGATTTTCCAGAAAAAGCAGTAGACTCATATTCTTGTTTAAACACCAAATTTCCCCAACGATTATAGATAAATAATTCAAATGTCAAGCAGGTTTGGTAGTGTTCACTAATATCCATTGAATCGTTTATTCCATCTCCATCTGCAGTAATTACATTTGGAAAATCAAAATCATCAAATGTAAAAATATTTTCAATTAAAACATTGATCTGAGATTCAGGAGAAATACAACCATTTAAAGAAACAGTAGCAGTATAAATTCCGATATTTTCAATTTCAACATTTAAGCTATTATCAACTTGATTTGAAGTAAAATTTGCTGGTCCTGACCAATTGTAAACTCCATTTTGAATGTTTACTGCAGAAAGTGTGAGTAAATCTCCAGGGCACTCAAGTGGGCTATTATTTGATAAACTTGGTGCAGGAGGGATAGGTTTAACAAGCAAACTTACTGTTATAATTGAGTCGCAACCATTAGCAGAAGGAATTGTAAAAGGAAATGATCCTGTTACACTTAGATTTTGCCCTAAGAAAGTAAATATTTCACCAGCACAAATTTCTTCTTGAACAAAAGAACTTGAATTTGGTAAATAAGACAAGGTTAAATTTATAATTGAATCACAACCTGAATTAGTTTGAAGCACATGCGAATAATTTCCTAGAGAATTGAGTATTTGACCATAAAAATTATAGCTTGATCCTTGACATATTTGAATTTCTTGGTTTGAACTTAAGGCTGGATTAACAGTTAATGTTAATTGAATAATTGAATCGCAACCTGAATTAGTTTGAAGCACATGCGAATAGCTTCCTGGAGAATTGAGTATTTGGCTATAAAAATTATAGCTTGATCCTTGACATATTTGAATTTGCTGATCGGAACTCAATATTGGATTAACCGTTAATGTAAGTTGGATAATTGAATCACAACCTGAATTAGTTTGAAGCATATGCGAATAGCTTCCTGGAGAATTGAGTATTTGGCCATAAAAATTATAGCTTGTTCCTTGACATATTTGAATTTGTTGATCGGAACTCAATATTGGATTAACCGTTAATGTAAGTTGGATAATTGAATCACACAAATTTCCATCCGGAATAATCACTTGAAAATTCCCGGAAGAAGAAAATGACTGACCTCCTACTGTATAAGTAGAGCCTGCACAAATTGAGGCATTCACAAAGCTTGTAAGAATAGGATTAATCGTTACAATTACATTGTCAGTAGTTGGACAGGAAGATGGATTCGACAATAAAGTTGTCTGAACAGTATAGGTTTGTGAAATTGGAGTTACACCGTTATTAACGATTGAAACACCTGGATTTGAAATCGTAGGGTCATTTAAACCATTTGAAGGCGACCAAGAATAGTTATAATTTGAATTAGTTGTAGAACCAATTTGCGCAGTTTCACCGTTACAAATAGCTATATCTGGTCCTGCAGTGGAAAGTGCGACATCTGCATAAATTGTTGCATTCTTTATAGAATGTCTGTCATTTGCTCCACCAGTACTTGCTGTGAATCCCATATAACCAACAAATGAAACCGTATAAGTGGTAGAAAGCCATAAATTACCATTTACACTCACTGAAATAATTCCATTGTTGTAGTTAATGACTGCTTGGTTATAAGTATTTGAGCGAAGAAAATTCAAATTTCCAACAGTGTTTGTAACTTTTACGATACCAACAGAACATTCATGGTAACCAATACCATTGTATATCTGTATTTCAGGATTTGCACCACAACCATTATCCCAAGTATCGAAAACTACTTTTATACCATTTGAAAATTCAGGAATTCCCATTCCACCTCCGTTAACAAATCCCGTTGGTGGAACATCTAGAAAACAAAAAGCAATTCCATCTGCAGCATTCCCGTCAAACATCCTAAAATCAAATTCAGCAGTCCATTGATAACAAGTTGAAAGATCTATTGGTTGAGAATAAAAAATTCCACCACTTGAAGTGCCAATATTTTGAGTAAGAATAAGTTCATTTGGATCAGAATCTGTATCTCCACCAGTATCTCCAATTGCTGCGGCACCTGTTAAATTCCAACCAGCTGTGCTAATAATCGGAGAACCTTGAATTTCTGCAAATACAAGTGTCTGAGAAATTAGTTTATAACTATTTATAAAAACAAGGAAAAAAAAGAAAATAGACTTTTTAAACATTAATTTATTTTAGTTAGGTCAAGGCTAATTTACTAAAGTTTAAGTAAATTCAGATAATTCTATCCATCGATTGGTTTTCTCTTCGATTTCTGAAACAATTTCACCTAATTTAACTCCAAGTTCATACACATCTTGATTACTTACTCCTTCAGACGAAATATTAGCTAAAATTGTTGCTTTGTCATGTTCTAATTTTTCAAGATTTTTTTCCAAAGATTCAAATTCTGCTTTTTCATTAAAGTTTAATTTTCGCTTAACTTCTTCCTTTACTTTTGGTTTTTCTTCAACAATTTTCTCTATCTTAACTTGAGAAATGGCATTTTTTTCATCCCGCTTATCTTGAATTTGTTTCTTTCTAAAATCGGTGTAATTTCCAACAATGTCTTTTATCACTCCTTCTCCTTCGAATACAAATAAATGGTCTACCATTTTATCCATAAAATAGCGGTCGTGAGAAACAACTATTAAGCAACCTTGAAAATTCCGCAGATAATCTTCTAAAACAGACATTGCAAAAATATCCAAATCATTGGTTGGCTCATCCAGAATTAGAAAATTAGGATTGCTCATTAAAACGCGTAGAAGCTTCAATCTTCGTTTTTCGCCACCACTTAATTTATGAACGAAAGTATAATGCATGTCACGTGGAAAGAGAAAACGCTCCAATAATTGCGCTGCAGATAATTGTTTTCCTTTTTCTAAAGGAATATATTCTGCGACTTCCTTTACGACATCAATTACCTTAAAATCATCTTTAACTTTTATTAAATCCTGAGAGTAATAACCAAAAACAACCGTTTCGCCAATAACAATTTTACCTTTATTTGTGGGCTCTTCACCTAAGAGCATTTTTAAAAAAGTTGTTTTCCCGGAGCCATTATTTCCAACAATTCCAAGTCGCTCTAAACGTTGAACATTGTAGGTGAAATCTTCAAGGATTTTCTTTTCGCCAAATTCTTTTCCAACTTTATGAAATTCTACAATTTTCGAACCCAAACGCTCCATCTTAACGGGTAATTCCAATTCGTCTTCATCGGTGTTTTGAAGTGCTGTTTTCTTTATATCTTGAAATGCATCTACTCGGGCTTTTTGCTTCACACTTCTTGCCTTTGGTTGGCGACGAATCCAATCTAATTCTTTACGAAAAGTGTTTTTTGCTTTTTCAATTGTGGATTGTAATTGGTCTTCACGCTCTGCTTTTTTCTCCAAGTAATAGGAGAAATTCCCTTTGTACTTATAAAGTGTTTTGTCTGCCAATTCAAAAATTGTATCGCACACAACTTCTAAAAAATAGCGATCGTGGGTAACCATTAAAATAGTAGATTTAGAAGTGGCCAAATACGATTCCAACCATTCAATCATGTCTAAATCTAAGTGATTTGTAGGTTCATCTAAAAATAAAAAATCGGCGTCAGAAAGTAAAACCTTGGCTAAGGCAACACGTTTTTTCTGTCCTCCAGAAAGTGATCCCACAACCTGTGATGTATCTTGTAATTTTAAAACTGATAAAATTTGTTGGACCTTAACTTCAATGTCCCAAGCATTCATCTCTGTAATTTCCTGGTACAAATGTTCTAAAGCTTTTTCATCGTTGTTGTCCATTGCAACATTGTATTCTTTAATCAACTTCAGTTCGGGTAAATCGTGATCAAAAACAGCTTCCAAAATAGTTTGCTTTTCGTTCATCAATTCCGTTTGTTCCATGAAGGCAATTCGAATATCATTTCTATAAACTATTCTACCTGAATCATATTGCTCATAATCCATTAAGCAGCGTAATAAAGTTGTTTTACCGGATCCATTTTTGGCGATGATAGAAACTTTTTGGCCTTGGTCAATTCCAAAAGTCAAGTCAGAAAAAAGTACGCGTTCACCAAATGATTTGGTCAGATTTTCAACAGAAAGATAATTCATGAATGATGTAATTAAGCCATTCTAGGCCTGCAAAGTTAGGAATTTAAATACTAAGATTTAGAAATCCTTGTCCTAACGAAGGCGATTCAATGAATCGAGTAATTTTTTATCGCGTTTAATTCCCAATTGAGCTAAAAAACAAAAAGGAAATCCCAAAACAAACAAGAAAAAACCGAGGCCTAATTCTCTTTTTGTTTCGTCAGTGCTTAACATTCCGCCACCCATAATTGCAAAAATTACAAGTGAAACAATTAGTAAGAGATAAATAAAGAAAATAGTTCGAGCTAATTTAAATTGACGGGTTAAATTTTTATATCCCATTAATGCAATAAAAATGAAAAGAATAAAACTTATTAGCGTTAAGAAAAAAGGGATTTTTGATAAGGGCTGTAAATTTCCTTGTGGATCATTTACATTTCCTGATTCCAAGCCAAAAGCACTAAAAACATAATACGTTTTTGAACCTACAAAACGAAATATCTCCATTCCTGAAAGTAATAAAGACAGGCAAATCATTGCTAAAATGTAATAAATACTTTGAATACGTTGTATCATCTTTTAAAGTTTTCTTTACAAATGTACGGACTTATTGCGAAGATAAAAGTCTAAAATAACGAGAGCAGCCATGGCTTCTACAATCGGAACAGCTCGTGGAACTACGCAGGCATCATGGCGACCTTTTCCCTCTAACTCTATTTTATCTCCTTGTTTTTTTATAGACTCTTGTGTTTGCATAATAGTCGCAACTGGCTTAAAGGCAACACGAAAATGAATTGGCATTCCATTCGAAATTCCACCTTGAATTCCGCCAGAATAATTGGTTTGAGTTGTTCCATCTTCATTGAATAGATCATTGTGCTGAGAACCTCTCATAGCAATCGATTCCATTCCGCTTCCAATTTCAAAGGCTTTTACAGCATTTATTGACAGCATTGCTTTTCCCAATTCAGCAGGTAATTTATCAAAAACAGGTTCTCCTAAACCAGCTGGAACTCCATGAATGATGCAAGAAATTACACCGCCAATAGTATCGCCCTCTTTTCGAACCTCACAAATAAGATTTTCCATTTTAGTGGCAGTATTCAAATCTGGACAGCGCACCAAATTACTTTCTATTTCTTTTAAAGCAAAAAATTCATCAGAATGAAAGCGAATATCTCCAACTTGATCTACAAAAGTTGAGAATTTGATGCCAATAGAATTTAGAACTTGCTTTGCAAGAGCTCCCGCTACTACTCTACTCGCAGTTTCGCGGGCACTACTTCTTCCTCCGCCTCGATAATCCCGAATGCCATATTTTTTTTCGTAGGTGAAATCTGCATGGGAAGGTCGAAAGGTATCTTTTAAATGAGCATAATCAGCTTCTTTTTGATTTTCATTTAGAATAATAAAACCAATCGGGCTCCCCAAGGTTTTTCCTTCAAAAATACCCGAAAGAAACTGAACAGTATCGCTTTCTTTTCGCTGTGTAACAAGAGACGATTGACCAGGTTTTCTTCTGTCTAACTCAAGTTGTATTGCAGGAATATCTAAAAGAAAATTTGCTGGAACTCCGTCAATAATTCCGCCAATAGCAGTTCCATGTGACTCGCCAAAAGTTGTTAATTTAAAAAGTGTTCCGAAACTTGAGCCAGCCATTTGTCAAAGATACAATTAAAGGATTAGTCCCCAAATGATTAATTTATCACTGCAAACTTCATTCGTCCTATTTGCCCATTCTTAGAAGCTTCTAAATAATACAAGCCCGAACGAACAAATGCTAATTCAATCTTTTCAGAAGACATATTCACTGTTCTTTGCAAGACTATTTTACCATTAAAATCAAAAATTGTAAACTGTGTATTTTCATCTAATCCAGTTATTACAAAATTTCCATTGTTCGGATTAGGTCTTATAGAAACACCATTCGCAAGTAAATCAGTTGTAGAGACACACGATTCAATAGTAATTGTCTCACTAGTAGAATTAAATCCTGTAGCATTAGTAACTGTAAGGTTTACGGTATAATTTCCAGGATTAGAATACGTATGTTGCGGATTTTGTTGAGTAGAGGTTCCGCCGTCACCAAAGTTCCAAGACCAAGAACTTGGAGAATTTGTGGAGAAATCTGTAAAGGTTATCGGGCTATTTTGACAAAAGCTATTTCCCGTTGTGCTAAAAGACGCAAGCGGAGATCCTATTTGATTATCTAGGTTGTAAAAGATTTTAAAATCATCAAAATAGAAACCATCGGCAACTGAACCTCCATCTGATTTAAGTTGAAAACGGAATTTAATTTGCTGTCCTAAATAATCACTCAAATTAATTTCTTCAAATACCCAGTTTGGTTGATTTCCTTCATATATTGGCTGATTTTCCGGTTGAACAGAGCCATTTGCGCTAGTTCCAAGGACTGTATAATTTCCACATTGACCAATCCAAGTAGCGCCATTATCCGTTGAAACTTGAAATTGTACAAAATCATAATCTGCCTCAATTTCCCATTTTGCATAAAAAGAAACCATTGCGGAAGTCGCTGTGCTTAGATTAATTGTTGGAGCATACGTATATGTTTTGTTTGCATTATTAGAATAATTTCCTGTTGAACCATCGTAAAAAGATTTAGTGGGAGAAACAAAAGTTGAGGTGGTTGTTCCCCAAGTTCCTGTCCAATTTATATTGGAAGAAGCATCATCTAAAACTTGTAATGTAATCGCACCATACGTTTTTGTAATCGTATCTTTCTTAATCCAAAGTCCATTGTCTGTTTTAAGAATGTATTTAATCTCATCTCCAAATTGAATAGCTGGGTTTAAAACATATGAAATAGAACCTGGCAAACTTTGTTGTAAATTCAAATTATATGAAACAGGATTGCCAACAGATGAAATGTTCAAGATTGGCTCAATTGAAACAGTTACAACTCCAGCTTCTCTTCCTAAACGTTTTGAAGTATGATTAAAACTTCCTGTTAATGTCGCAATAGTAGATGGATCAGCATCTTTTACAAGTACATAATTACGTGTTAAATGAGCCAAGACCAAATTTGGAAAGACCATTTCTGCACTAGTAGAAAAAATTTCGTCAGAAGGCTGCCAAAATGCTGTTCCAACTTCAGGTGTGTGAGCAAAAACTGTATCTTTTTCTCCTATACCAATATCCGATTTATACATGTAATCATCGGAATCTCCTGATGCTGGATATAAATCAGAAGCTTTCATAGCAGTGTAAGCATTTATTTCTGCCATATGAAGCGTATAATCTTGAAAATAGTCGTGATGATCTGCAAATTCCTCATTTGTTACTCCAATCGGAAATAATATAGACCTGGCATAAGTATGCGCATTGAAGGCCATTGTAAAATTATGGTTTTGAACTAGCCAACGAAGTGCTTGGGTTTCAGGCTCTGAAAATGCTCCAGTTCCTGGATAAGTATCGTTATTTACATTTGTGCTGACACCAGTTGTACCCCAACCATAAGAATAGTTTCTGTTCAAATCAACACCTTTATTAGTCGTTCCAATATTTCGGCGATTTTTACGATGCATTCCACCGCCTGTTGGATTAGTAGTTTCGTTGTAAATAAAACCATCGGGATTTAAGCAAGGAACGAAAAACATCTGTGTATTATTTACTAAATAGGTAACCTCATCATTCGTTCCATAATTTTCTAATAAATACCACATAAAGAAAATAGTTTCCATCATACTCATTGGTTCTCTTGCGTGATGAATAGCAGTGTATAAAACTTTTGGTTCTGCTTCGTTTGTGTTGGGATTGTCAGAAATTTTAAGATGATAAATTGGTCTATTCTCGCTTGTTAAAAAAGTTGAAATTGGAGTTCTTGCAGATATTAAATTTGGGTATTGCGCCAACATTTCATCTAATTCAGCCAACATTTCATTGTATTTTAGATAACCTCCCATTGTTCCTAAATTAAAATTTGCAGGAATTTCTGGTGTAAATTGACTTGAACCTGATCCTCCAGAGCAATTTGCGTTTTTTAAAATTGGACCAGAATGTGAAAGAGGATTGTTTAATAGTTGAATATAGTATTCCTGCACATCTGGAATTTCAATTTCATAGGAAAAATCATGGTCATTCATTATTTGAATTTCTTCTTTTGAGAAATCTGAAATAAAAAATACACCTTTTTTAGTAATTCCATGATCGACAGCTACACCTAATTGTCCTAATCGATAGATTTCAGTGTCATTCCCAAAGACTTTAACACGAGAATAATTTTGAGAAAAGGACAAAAAATTAAGTCCGATGAGAAAAAAGAGTAGAGAGAAGTATTTCATTTTTAAAAAATTTGAGGGGAAGTTACCTTTTTTAAATCATTTAAAGAAAAAGTCAAGAGAAAATTCAACAAAAAATAAATAAAAATGTTTAAGGTCTCAAAGCCAACTAAAACTAAAAAATAACGTTTAAAGTA
Source organism: Crocinitomicaceae bacterium (assembly GCA_044358215.1). Taxonomy (GTDB): domain Bacteria; phylum Bacteroidota; class Bacteroidia; order Flavobacteriales_D; family Crocinitomicaceae; genus UBA952. The sequence continues at coordinate 18,242 of JBIKOE010000018.1, read as the reverse complement.
TATCTTTAATAAGTTTTTCGAATAACAAAAAACAAAAGTGAAAAAAAAATTATTCTTTTTATTCTTTTTTCATGCTTTAAGCAGCTTTTCCCAAGTAGTTTGGATGACTCCAAATCGAGGTCAATGGGATGAGCGAATTCTATATAATGTTGATTTGAATGGCGGAAAATTATACATTGAAAATAAAGGGATGACCTTTTATTTGACAACTGCGATGGATCATAATCATCAAGAAAAGGTAGAACACCACGAAGAAGAAAGAATAAAATACCACGCCCTAAAACATGTTTTTCCTGCTGCTAACGAAAACTATAAAATTGAGGAAGTAGACTCAAGTGAACATTACTCAAACTACATACTTGGATCTGATAAAGCAAAATGGAAATCACTAATTCGCAGCTTTTCCTTACTAAAATTTAAAAACTACTTTGAGGGAATTGATCTTATTTACAATGGTAAAAAAGAGCAATTAAGTTTTCATTTTGATGCTGAACCAGGTGCTGATATTCAACAATTAAATTTCAAACTTGAAGGTGCAGAATCGCTTTTTGTTGATGAAAGAGGAAATCTTTTAATCAAGCATTCTCTTGGTACAATTTCATATTCCAAACCAAAAGCTTGGTATAATGCTGAAAATGGAAATCAAACTAAAGTAGAAGTAGAATTTCTGGTGCAAGGAAACGAAGTTTCTTTTTCATTTCCAGAAGGCTATGATAAAAATCAACGATTATTTATTGATCCGAGTCTCACTTTTTCTACATTTTCTGGATCTATCACTGATAACTGGGGTTTTACTGCAACTCCTGATGTAAATGGAAATTTATTTGGTGGAGGAATCGTCTTTGGTTCCGGTTATCCAACAACTACAGGTGCTTTTGACGCTAGCTTCAACAATGGAACAGGTACCTATCCAATGGATGTCGGAATCACAAAATTTAATGCAGCTGGAACAGCATTACTCTATTCTACTTATATCGGAGGTACTGGAAATGAGACGCCACATAGTATTGTAAGCGCTCCAAATGGAGAATTGTATATTTATGGCGTTACATCATCTGCAAATTTTCCAATGGCAGGAACTTCTTTTGACGCTTCGTTTAATGGTGGACCATATGAACTACAAAATTCTCTTGAATTTGATGGTTCAGATATTTATATCGCACGATTAAACAGTGCTGGTTCTTCGCTTATTTCTTCTACTTACATTGGTGGAACAAATACAGATGGATTAAATCCTGGAACGCTTCACTATAATTACGGCGATCAATTTAGAGGAGAAATAGTACTTGATGGCAACCAAAATGTTTATGTTTCAAGTACAACACAATCGTCAAATTTTCCAATTGTTAACGGTGCACAAACAAATCTCAATGGAATTCAAGATGCAGTGATATTAAAGTTAAATTCTAATTTAAGTAGTATTTTGTGGAGTTCCTATTTTGGTGGGACAGGCTTAGAAACTGGAAATTCGATTACGATTGGAACAAATGGCTCTGTTTATGTAGCAGGTGGTACAAGTTCAAATTCTATTCCTGTAAGTTCAGGAAATGACCTTAGTTTTAACGGAGGATTATCTGATGGCTATGCCTTACGCTTAAATTCTGGAAATGGAAGTTTTCAATCAGGAACGTATATGGGGCAAGCAGAATACGATCAGAGTTATTTTATCCGTGTTGATGTAGATAATTTTCCATACGTTTTTGGACAAACTGAGTCAGCTTGGACTATTTCTCCAGGATGTTATGGCATCGCTAATTCAGGACAATATCTTAGAAAATACAATGCTGATTTATCAACTATTTCTTGGACAACAATGATAGGTGCAAGTTCAGGTCATGTAGAAATTTCTCCTACAGCATTTTTAATTTCAAATTGCTATGATATCTATTTAGCTGGTTGGGGCGGTGTTTTAAATCAAAATGGGCAAGCTACTTTTTCTTCAACCAACGGATTTCAAACAACTCCAGATGCTTATCAAGGAGCAACAAATGGCTCGAATTTTTATATCGCAGTTTTAGATCAAGATGCGAGTTCCTTGAAATACGCAACTTTTATGGGTGGAATGACAAGTAGTTCAAACCATGTTGACGGTGGAACAAGTCGTTTTGATAATTCTGGAAGAATTTATCATGCAGTTTGCGGTGCATGCGGAGGAAATAATTTTGGATTTACGAGTACTCCAGGAAGTTGGTCGCCGCAAAACTCAAGTCCGAACTGTAATTTAGCAGTTTTCAAATTTGAATTAAGTGAAATTGAAGCAATTGCAGCGCAACCAGCTCCTTTAATCTGTATTCCACAATCGGTCTATTTTCTTAATAATAGTGCAAACGGTAATTCATATATTTGGGATTTTGGAGATGGTACAAGCTCAACATTAGAAGAACCAATTCATCAATATACAACTCCAGGGGTCTACGATGTAGAATTAATTGTTTTTGATTCTACTGGTTGCTTTAGTCCTGATTCGGTAAATGTTTCTATTACTATAGGGGCATTTACAGCTGGAGCTGTGCAGCCATCTGCTTCAATTTGCCCTGGAGATCCTTATCAGTTAGATGCTTATGGAGGAACTACTTACTCTTGGAGTCCAGCTAATGTTTTAAATAATCCTACTATTGCAAATCCGATTGCAACAATTTTTTCTACAACTACATTTAATGTTACAATATCAGATTCTTGTGGAACAATAACAACTCAGGTAACTCTGGATATTTCAGCACCGAGTGTTTCAATTAACAACGATACAACTATTTGCCTCGGAGAATCTGTCAATCTTATTGCAAATGGTTCTGGAGCAATTACATGGGTTCCAAGTACTTTTTTAACAAATACCAATACATTTACAACAACTGCAACGCCTAATTCAAACATTACATATATCGCAAATGTTGTTTCAGCAAATGGCTGTACAGACTCAGATACAATGAGTATCCAAGTATTTTTCGATTCGCCAAGTCCAGTTTTAGATGATACTACTTTAATCTGTAATGGTGAGTCTAGCTCTGTAAATATATCCGGAGGAACAAGTTACTTTTGGTATCCTAGTAATAATCTAATTGGGCAAAATAATACTAACGTTATCTTAAGTCCTCCAACTGAGCAATATTATTACTGTGATGTCACAAATAGCTGCGGGACAACTACAGATTCTATTTGGGTAGAAATAATTATTCCACAAATTCTAGCAGGAAATGATACAATCGTTTGCCCAAATAATACAGCTGTAGTCAATGCGAGTGGTGCAGCATCTTATGTATGGTCTCCATCTCCAATTTCCAGTAACTCAAATGGAAGTCAAGCTATTGTCCAAAACCAAACAACTACAAATTACAGGGTTATTGGCACGGATATTTTTGGATGCAAAGACACCGCTTATGTTCTTATTAGTACTTTTCCTCAACCTTTTGTAATTGCAGGTTCAGATGTTTATGCACTTATTGGAGAACCGATTAATTTAGCTGCAACATCTAGCGGTCAAGGTGCTTTTTTATGGACACCCTCAGCTGAATTTACCTGTGCTACTTGCCAAAATTCGAGTGTTAACACCTCGCAAAACTCAACATATACAATATATTTTACCGACCTAAATGGTTGTGAAGCAACAAGTAAAGTAAGTATCTATTTTGATCCATTCTTTTATGTGCCAAATACATTCACTCCTGATGGTGATCAATTTAATAATGGATTTAGGGCTATTGGAGGGAATTTCAAGGACTTTGAAATGACAATTTTCAACAGATGGGGAGAATTAATCTATACAATGAAATCTTTAACTGATTATTGGGATGGAACCTATAATAATGTATATTGTGAAGACGGAACGTATGTTTGGAAAATAGTCTATAGTGATTTCGCATTTAAAAAAAAAGAAATCACAGGTCACGTTAATTTATTGCGATAGTATATTCTTTGCGCTAACTTTGCCTCATGGCACTTATAGTGAATGTATTTCAATTCAATGGTTTTCAGGAAAACACCTATCTTGTTTCAAATAATAATGGAGAGACCTTAATTTTTGATCCCGGATGCTATAGTCGTGATGAAGAACTCTTACTTAGTGATTTTATTGAGAAAAATAAATTAATTATTTGTGCTGTTTTATATACGCATGCTCACATAGACCATATTTTAGGAGCCGAATTTGTGCGTGAAAAATATCAATGTGCCTCCTATTTACATCCACTAGATCATGTCACCTGGACTTCCGTTGCAAATTATGCCCATGTTTATGGATTTGAAGGATATAAATCTTCAGCTTTACCAGAAATTTTTTTGGAGGACGGACAAGAACTTTATATTGGCACCTTTAAAATTCAGGTCCGACATACACCAGGCCATGCACCAGGACACGTTATTTTTTATTTTGAAGCAGATAATTTTATTATTAATGGTGATGTTTTATTTAGAGAAAGTTTTGGAAGAGTTGATTTGCCTGGAGGAGATTTAACAACATTAAAAAATTCAATTTTTGACATCCTATTCCAATATCCCGATGAAACAATCGTTTATTGCGGACATGGACCAAACACAACAATTGGGCACGAAAAGAAGTATAATTATATCAATCAATATTAACTGAAGTGCGAATTGGAATAAATGCTCGTAATTTATTGGCTAAAAAACTAGAAGGTTTTGGTCAGTACACACTTGAAATAACCAAGCGAATTTGTGAGCAAAATCCTCAACACGAATTCATCTTGTTTTTTGATCGACCATACGACCCACAATTTATTTTTTCGGATAATGTAAAACCCGTGGTTATTTCTCCCCAAACAAGGCATCCAATTTTATACTTAATTTGGTTTGAGTGGCGTTTGAAAAATGCTCTAAAAAGAGAAAAAATTGACGTGTTTTGGTCGCCAGATGGCTTTAGCTGCTTAAGTTCTTCTGTTCCTCATATTATTACAATTCACGATCTAAATTTTGAACACAATCCCAAAGATTTACCATGGATTGTTTCGCACTATTTTCGTTTTTTCTTTCCAAAATTTGCAAGAAAAGCAAAAAAAATTATAACGGTTTCGGAGTATTCAAAGGAGGATATTTGTACTACTTATGGAATAAAGAAGGAAAAAATTGAAGTAATTTACAATGCAGCTAATACAGCATTTCGGGAATTGTCAGAACAAGAAATTTGCGATACCAAAAATGAATTTACTGCAGGAAATGATTTTTTTATTTTTGTGGGTTCTTTGCATCCTCGGAAAAATATACAAAACTTAATTTATGCCTTTGAACTTTTATGTGTTTCAAATAAGTCCATAAAACTTGTCATTGTAGGAAGTGACATGTGGAAAGAGAATAATTTAGTAATTTCCGATGAAGTTATAAAACAACTTATCTTTACAGGTCATATTGAAAATTCACAACTCACAAAACTAATGGGGTCTGCACTCGCCCTTACTTATATCCCCTATTTTGAAGGCTTTGGAATACCGCTAGTTGAAGCAATGAATTGTGGAATACCAATTATTGCTGCAAATACAACTTGCTTACCCGAAATTGCGCAAGATGCGGCAATTTATTGCAATCCTTTTGATGTGAATGATATTGCTGAAAAAATGTTGCTAGTTAATAGTAATTCCATAATAAGAAAGGATTTAGCAACTAAAAGTTTGCAACGCAGTAAGTATTTTGATTGGGATATTGCTGCAGTAAAAGTAGAAATTGAAATTAAAAAAATAGTAGAAACAGTGACAAATTAATACTGACTTCGTAGTTCAACGGATAGAATAGAAGTTTCCTAAACTTTTGATCCAGGTTCGATTCCTGGCGAGGTCACAAATCCTTAAAATCCACTAAAACAATGGCTTTTTTATGCACTCATTAATTTTTAGCTCATCTTACCTTTTTTTTCAAGCTCATTTTTCATTAAAATTGAGCCATAAAGTAAATCATTATGAGCCCTATTGTACTATTTGAAGCTCAATCTTACAGCATATATAGCTCATTAAATTACTTTTTTGAGCTTTATTTTATATATTTGTGAGCTTAAAGGATAAAAAATGTCTGAAACAATAAATCTTCGTAAACTCATTCTTGAATACCTTAGGCAAGAAGCACAAGTATCTTCAAAGGAAATCCATGAAGGTGTAAAGCAAATTGCTGCATATGCAACTGTGAAGCGAACTTTGCAAACACTGATTGCTGAGGGATTAATTAACACCAAAGGAAATGGTAAAGGAACTAAGTATCACCTTTCACCAGCCTATTTTGTTTTAGCACCAATAGATTTAGAAACTTACTTTAGCAAAGAAATCGATGAACGACAAATTCGAACTGACTTTAACTTGAACTTAATAGATGAGGTATTGAGTTCGACACAATTATTTTCTGAAGCGGAAGTTGAACGATTGAATAGCTTACAGTCTGTTTTCAAACAAAATACCTCCAATTTAAAAGTAGAGGAGTTTAACCGCGAATTTGAACGCCTAGCAATTGACTTAAGTTGGAAATCATCCCAAATTGAAGGAAATACCTATTCTCTACTTGAAACAGAACAATTACTCCGGGAAAAAAAAACTGCAGCAGGCAAAACAAAGGATGAAGCCACCATGTTGCTTAATCATAAAGAGGCATTGGACTTCATTCTATCAAATAAAGATTATGTAAAACCCCTTACTATTTTCCGAATAGAAGACCTGCACAGCGTCCTCATAAAGGAGTTGAAAGTGGGAAGGAATATTCGAAAAAGAAGAGTTGGTATTTCAGGGACCAACTATAAACCAATGGACAACGAATTTCAGATTCGAGAAGCATTGCAGTCAATGTGCAATCTAGTGAATAGCAATTCAAATGTTTTCGAAAAAGCATTTTTAGCACTTATTTTGATTTCTTATATTCAACCTTTTGAGGACGGAAATAAACGTACAGCTCGTATTATTAGTAATGCCATTCTAATGAATGAAAGCCATTGCCCTATATCATTTAGAACGGTTGATTCCATTGATTATAAAAAGGCTATGCTCGTTTTTTATGAGCAAAATAATATTACGCCGTTCAAAAAGATTTTTGTAGATCAATTTGAATTTGCCGTGAAGACTTACTTCTAAATATAAAAATGATCTTTAAAGGCCTCCAAATCCTCACTCAAAAAGTTCGATAATTTAGACCTTTGTCCCACAAACAATCAATTTATTACAAAATGAAAAACTTAATAACTTAATAATATACTTCCTTGTCTTAATCCGAATTCTTAAAGTATATTTGCAATAGAATGCAGCATTGAACTCCTTGAGGTAAACTTATAAATTTGGTGCCGAAACCAGTGCAGTATTTACATTCTAAAAAGTCAATGAATAAAGTTCTATTATTCAGTTTTTTACTGCTCATCTCAAATTTATTGAGCGCACAGCAATTAATCATTAATGAAGTCTCTCAGGGAACTGGATCAAGTGAATATGTAGAATTTGTTGTTATTGGAACTCCAACTTGTATCACCCCTGTTCCCAGCTTAGACCTTAGAAAAGTGATTATTGATGATAATAACGGATATTTTGCTCCGGGTTCAGGAACAGGAATTGCTCCGGGTGCTATACGATTTGCAAATATTCCATTTTGGCAAAATATTCCTCAAGGAACTTTCATTGTTATTTATAATGCTGGAAGTCCAAATACAAGTTTACCTGCTGATGATATCTCATTGATAGATGGGAATTGCCGGCTAATTATTCCTTCTAGTTCAACATTATTGGAGAAAACAACGCTCATTCCAAATACTAACGATCAAACTTATCCACTAAATGATAGCGATTGGACAAGCGGTGGATCATGGTCACCATTAGCAATGTCTAATTCAGACGATTCGTTTCAAGTTCCTAATATTCCTTCTACAGGGTTGCCTTTTCATAGCGTAAGCTGGGGAAATAATACAAGTAATACCCTTGTTTATTTTCCTGGTTCTGCCGCAGGAATTGTTTATTCTTTTACAAACACTATTTCCAATGACTGGAATTTAGTTTCCAATTGGACAAGTGCAAATGTAGCCACTGGACAAACTCCTGGCACAGCTAATAGTGCTGTCAATGACGCATGGATAGCAAGTATGAATCCTCTTTGTAGTTTGAATCCTGGGATGACGCTCACACCTTTTATTTTAAATGAAACATGTATAAATTCTTGTGATGGGGAAATACAGACAAGTGTTAACAACGGCCTTGCACCTTTCACCTATAGTTGGTCTAACGGTGCCACCTCTAGCTCAATTATAAATAGTTGTCCGGATACATATTCTGTGACTGTAACAGGAGCAAATGGTTGTTCGGTAGTTGAATCTTTCACCATAAGTGCAGGAAACCAAGTTGCTGATGCTACAATTTCAACTGCAGGACCCTTCACAAACCTAGACCCAACATTCCAAATACAAGCATTAAATAGTGGAGGAGTTTGGTCATCTAACTGTGGAATGTGTTTAACAAGTTCTGGAATATTCAATCCGCAAGTTGCAGGTATTGGTACTTGGGAAATTTGTTATTCACTTGGATCTGGAAGCTGTTCAGATTTAGAATGTATAAATATTCTTGTTACAAATGATTGTTTACCTCAAATAACAACTGAGACCTTTATAATTTGTCCGGGAGATTCATTGCTTGCAAATGGTTTTTGGGAAACTTCAACTGGGCAATATTCTGCAACATACCAAGATATGAATCAGTGTGATAGTACACACATTGTGAATTTAAGTTTTTATGTTGTTTCTCCTTTGATAGAGGACATCCTTTTTTGTGAATCTGATTCAGTATTTGTATTTAATCAGTGGATTTATACGCCACAAACCTTAACGCAAGTTGAACAAACTGCAAATGGATGTGATTTTGAACACACCATCAATGTACAATCGGAATCCTGTATAATTGAGGAAGCATATATATACATCCCAAATGTTTTCACGCCCAATGGAGACTTGGTAAATGATACCTTTGAAATCGTAATTCAAAATGGAATTGTAGAACGCGGTTGGATTTTGAACCGTTGGGGGAATATCGTTTGCACCTTTTCACCAACTCAATTAAAATGGAATGGAAGAGATGAGCGAACAGGAAAATTTGTTTTGGATGGTGTTTATACCTATGTGCTATATTTCAAGCCAGCAAATACCGCAACTAAATTGTATCAAGGTTTCGTAACGCTCATTAAATAATTATATTTTTCTTTGACTGATTACTTAAAAAAGCTAGAATTCTATAGAAACCCATTCCTAAAAATCAAACTAATAACGTAAGAGAACAATTCCTTCATTATTTAATAAGAACTCTTTCAAAAAGCATAATATTGAATTCATTGAAGGAGATTAAAATATGGAGCTACAAAGAAATGAATGTAGTTTCAATAAAAAGTCGTATTTAAAGATTATTCAAACATATCGACATCAATATTATACAAAAAAGTGGTAGCATTAAAACTCAAAAAAATAAATTAAATTCAAGTTTAAATCCAGGAAGGAAAGGTATAAAAAAAATATTTTGGTTTTTTAAAATTTAATATTTAAATTTGTGTAATATTTTTTAAATTAAATTTATAAAACTAACATTATGAAAAAAACTACTATCAAATTATTAAGCATTTTGACTATTACATTATTCACTTTCTCTTCTTGTACAAAAGATAGAACATGTGAATGCACATATACTGTATCTAATTCCCTAGATGGAAGTGTCGATGAAGATAATTCCGAAATTGAATATGAAAAAGTAACAAAAAAATGGATGAAAAACAGTGCTAATTGCGTAAGTAGCACAGAAACTGAAGATTATATAGATTATGATTATTTTCAGGACAATTTTGGCAATCCTATTACGATTGAGACGCCATATACAATAACTAGAGAATCTGATTGTGAAATAAACTAATAATTTGTTCTGATTAAGACATATTATAGAATTTGAAATAAAATAATAAAAAAAAACGCTGAAAATTATTTCAGCGTTTTTTTTTATTAAAATTCTTTGACTCTACGTCTGAGGAATTAATAAAACCCTCAGATTTTCATTAAAATATGACGAAAAAGCCACTTTTTTTTAATTCTCAGCTATTTTTTAAAAATTTTGTTATAAATTCGATTTCTTAATAAGTAAGAAGTGAACATAATTAAAATTGTTTTTTACAATCTATGACCAGTATTTTTGTTGCCAAATTAGATTTTGGCTTTGATAGCGATCAATTAAGAGAATTGTTCGAGCAATACGGAAAAGTATTAAAAGCCAGTGTTGCAACCGACAGAGAAACAGGTAAATCTAGAGGATTTGGGTTTGTTGAAATGGATGACAGAGAGGAAGCTCATAAGGCAATTTCTGCTCTAGATAATTTTGCAGTAAATGGTAGGCCTATAGCTGTTAAAGAAGCAGAAGACAGAGGCGCTGCTCCTAGACCAACTTTTGAGAAAAAACCTTATGTGCCAAATAATGTCGATTTTCCAACTACCCAAGATATTGATGCTCTACCTAGTTTAGAAATTTCGAAAATTGAACCTCGAAAAAAATTAAATAATTTAAAAGATCGAAAAAGTCCTGATTCCGAAGGGAAAAATAAAAAACCCAAAATGGATGCATACAAAAAAAGTGGTAAGCCCGGGAAATTTTTTGATGATGATGACTTAGATGAACTTGATGATGATTTGTTTTCCTACAAACGAAATAATGATGATTTGTTGGATGAAGATGAAGATTAAACGTTTTGTCTATAATTAGACTCAATAATCTTACATTTGCAAACGATGAAATTGAATTACGCTTCAAGTTTAAAGCACCCTGTTTTTAAAGTTATTTCTCAATATATTGCTGAAAATAAAATTGAAGCATATGTTATTGGTGGATTTGTGCGCGACTTACTTCTTGGTAACCCTTCAAAAGATATTGATATTGTTGTTATTGGTGATGGACCAGAACTAGCAACTGCCATTGCCAAAATTATGCGGGTAAAATCTGTGAGTATTTTTAAAAATTATGGTACCGCTCATTTTCGCTACAAAGATTTAGATGTTGAATTTGTAGGTGCACGCAAGGAATCCTATGTTTCAGATTCAAGAAAACCAGAAACAGAGATTGGAACACTAAAAGATGATCAAAATCGCAGGGATTTCACCATCAATACACTTGCTTTAGACCTACGTCCAGAAACTTTTGGAAATATTCTAGATCCTTTTAATGGTATTGCAGATTTAGAAAAAGGAATTATTAGAACTCCCCTTGAACCTGAAATAACCTTTAGTGACGATCCACTTAGAATGTTAAGAGCAATACGTTTTGCGTCACGTTTAAACTTTAAGATTGAAATTTCATGCTTGGAGGCTATTCGAAAACAAGCTAAGCGCTTGGAAATAATATCAAGAGAAAGGATTAGTGAAGAGCTTAATAAAATAATACTAAGTGAAACTCCTTCTCGTGGTTTTAAATTACTAGATTCTACCTACTTATTAGAACAATTTTTTCCGGAATTTATTCAACTAAAAGGAATTGAAACAATTGATGGAAAGAGTCACAAAGATAATTTCGAACACTCCTTAGAAGTTTTGGATAACATCTCACAAAATACAGATTCGCTTTGGCTTCGTTGGGCTGCTATTCTTCATGACATTGCAAAACCACCAACAAAAAGATTCGACCCAATTGTAGGATGGACATTCCATGGTCACGAGGAATTAGGGTCAAAATGGGTGCCTCGTATTTTTAAAAATCTGAAATTACCACTTGATCAGAAGATGAAATATGTTCAGAAATTAGTGAGGCTTCACCTTCGACCAATTGCACTTATTAAAGGTTCTGTGACTGATTCTGCAATTCGTCGCTTACTGAATGAAGCAGGAGATGATATAGAAGATCTTATGTTGCTATGCAATGCTGATATTACCTCAAAAAATGAATTTAAAGTTAAGAAATACAAAAATAACTTTGAATTAGTTTCTCAAAAACTAAAAGATGTTGAAGAGAAAGATCGTATTCGAAATTTTCAACCACCTGTTAATGGTGAATTAATTATGAAAACTTTTAATATCGGTCCAGTTGCTGAAATTGGAACCATTAAAAGCAAAATAAAAGAAGCAATCCTAGAGGGTGAAATTTCTAATAATTTTGATGAAGCTGTTGCAGAAATGCTAAGATTGGGAAAAGAAATGGGATTATCCGTTGTAAAAACTACTATTTTTAATAAATAATTTTAATTTTACATAGATTGAAAAATCAAAAGTATGCCAGGACTAAAATTCAGAGTTTTATTGGATTCAGAGAAAAAAGAGGAAGTCTTTCGCGATATTCTCATTGCAGATACTGATAATTTTGAGTCTTTTTATAAAATTATTTTGGATTCCTTTGATTTTAAAGGTGATCAAATGGGTAGTTTTTATGTTTCCAATGATATGTGGGACAAAGGACATGAAATTAGCTTAATGGATATGACCTATGATGATGATTCGATTGACGAGCCATCTACAGTTATGAATTCAGCCACTATTAAATATTTTTTACACGAACCAGATCAAAAATTTATCTTAGTTTACGATTTCCTTTGCATGTGGATCTTTCTTGTCGAATTAATTGGATTTGATAAAACTGAACCAAAAAAACCAAGTGTTTTACTTTCAATAGGAAAAGCGCCAGCTGAAAATTCAAGAGAAGATATTACAGAAGATTTATTCAGCGATCAAAGATTAGAAGGTGGGCTTGATGATGACGACGACGACGATGAGCTTGGATTTAATGAATTTGATGATGACTATTCGGATGATGATTTAAGTGAATTTAGCCAATATGAATCATAATTTATGAGGATATCAGATCCAATCGGAGAAGCAATTCTTGATTACGCAGAAAACAGACTAGCAAATGACATAATCGTGTCTTCAGAATTATGTGAAGATGACGTAATCCCTCTTGAAGTTCTCTTTCGTACACGAAAAGAAATGCCGGAATTAGAGTTAAAAGCTCTTGAACTTTGTCGTGGGGATGTTTTGGATGTTGGAGCCGGAGCTGGAATACATTGCTTAGAATTGCAAAAAAAAGGATTGAATGTTTTTGCTATTGAAGCTTCTCTCGGTGCAACTGAGCACTTAAGGAATTGTAATATCCCAGTGGAACATGTTCTTTTTGAAAATTTTGCGCCAAATACGAAATACGATACGATTTTAATGCTCATGAACGGAATAGGAATAGCAGGGACATTAGGGCAACTGAAAGCTACACTTTTACATGCAAAAACGCTATTGAAACCTGGCGGTCAACTAATTTGTGACTCATCCGATATTCGCTATTTATACGAAGATGATGATGGAGCGCTTTGGATGAATCTGAATGCTGAATATTATGGAAATTTCCGTTTTCAAATGCACTACAAAAAAACTTCTGGGCCTTGGTTTGATTGGCTCTATATCGACTACGATAGTCTCCATATCATTGCAAATAAAGCTGGCTTTTCTTGTAAAAAAGTATCGGAACAAGATCATCATTTTTTAGCACAACTGAGTATCAACTGATATGAAAAGCTTTTTTTTCTTAGTCTTTTTTACTTTTTCTTTTCTTTTATCAGCTCAAATAGAGAAAAAAAGTCTCTTATGGGAAATTCGCAATCCTTCCAATAATCAAATATCATATCTTTTTGGAACCATGCACATAATGGATGAAGAATCTTTTTTTTTACCGAAAAAACTATTGCTCTTACTTGCAAAATCTGAAGCATTGTGCATGGAGATTAACTCACTAAATAATGCAGAACTATCACCAAATAAATTGATTTTAGAAAAAGGAAGTTTTAATGATATTTTTTCTGAAAAAGAACTAGACACAATTCATCAATGGGCGAGTGACTATTTGTTAATGAATGTTGAGCAATTTGATGAGAATTTTAAGCAAGCAAAGCCATTTTTAGTTCTGCAATTTATTCTACAAAATTCGCTTCCAGAATATACAAAGTCACAGGAATTAGAACTTGAAAATAAAGCAAAACTTAAAGATATTGAACTTCTCGGCTTAGAAACAATTGATCAACAACTAAAACTATTTGATGATTTAACTTCCTTTGAACAAAAAAATATGATCTTAGATGCCTTGAGAAATCAAGATAAAGCGAAGCTTGAATTTAAGGAACTAGAGGAACTTTATTTACTCCAAAATCTTGATTCTTTGTATTCATTTATTCAAAAGGATAATTCGCTCCCAAATTCTCGTGTTTTCTTGGAGGAACGGAATATCCGTTGGATTTCACTAATGAAGAATATGATGTCAAAACAAAAAGTCTTTTTTGCTGTGGGTGCGGCACATCTTGCAGGACCAGAAGGATTAATTGAATTACTAATTAAAGAGGGATATGAACTAAATGCAATAAAATTATGAGAAAGCTAATACAATTTCTTCTTTTTCTACTACTAACAAGTTGTTCAACCTATTCTGATCAAGAAATTCAAGATTTTGATTCTAAAATTTCAACGCACATTAAAAGAAATAAGCTAAAATTTATAAAATCGTCTTCTGGATTGTATTATCATCTTAAAAAAAATGGAGAAGGCAAATTTATTCTCTATACAGATAGTGTCTCAATCACCTATTCAGGATTTTTATTGAATGGAAAACGTTTTGACAATCAAAAAAATCCCATAACATTTGCTGTTCGAGATTTAATCGCCGGATGGAAAGAAGTATTGCTAATGTGTAAAAAAGGTAGTGAAGTTCAAATGATCCTTCCACCATCTATTGCTTATGGAGATCATAAATTAGATAATATCCCACAAAATTCGATTTTGAAATTTGATATGAAGGTTTGGGAAGTTAAATAAGTCGAAAAACTTGCTATTTAAAAGGCATTTCTTACTTTTGAGTCCAAAAATTAAATATATCTAAATTATGAGTGTTTTAGTAAACAAAAACTCAAAAGTTCTTGTTCAAGGTTTCACTGGAACCGAAGGAACATTTCACGCAAGCCAAATGCTTGAATATGGTACAAATATCGTTGGTGGTGTGACGCCAGGAAAAGGTGGGACAAGTCATTTAGATAGACCGGTTTTTAATACAATGCAAGATGCAGTTGAGAAAACGAAGGCAGATGTTTCTATTATTTTTGTACCTCCAGCATTTGCAGCAGACGCAATCATGGAAGCTGCAGCTGCGGGAATACAAGTAATTGTATGTATCACAGAAGGAATACCTGTTAATGATATGATAAAAACCAAAGAATACATTAAAGGTTTTAAATGCAGATTAATAGGTCCGAATTGCCCTGGAATAATTACAGCAGGAGAAACTAAAATAGGAATAATGCCCGGTTTTGTTTTCAAAAAAGGGAAAATTGGTATTGTTTCAAAATCTGGAACACTTACCTATGAAGCAGCAGACCAAGTTGCTAAAGCGGGCATGGGAATTACAACTGCGATCGGTATTGGAGGAGATCCAATAATTGGAACAACAACACAAGAAGCTGTAGCCTTGTTAATGAATGATCCAGAAACAGACGGAATCGTAATGATTGGAGAAATTGGTGGTAATCTTGAGGTGCTTGCTGCAAGATGGATTCAAGAACATGGCACAAAGCCAGTTGTTGGATTTATAGCTGGTGAAACTGCTCCTGTAGGAAGGACAATGGGGCACGCTGGAGCAATTGTTGGCGGAAAAGACGATACTGCACAGGCTAAAAAACGCATCTTGAGAGAATGTGGTGTTCATGTTGTAGATTCACCTGCTCACATTGGTTCAAAAATGGCAGAGGTACTTTCAATAAAAGTTTAAGTGCGAATAGAGTAAATCTTTTGAAGTTTTGCTAATTCCAGAAATCCCAGGTTAGACCAATTTTTATTTGAGTAGAAGGCATCGGAGAACCAATAATAAAAGTTTGCATTCTGTTAGCCCACAAATACGCTAAATTATCCCAACGAAGAAAAAAACGAAATTTATCGACTTCAAATCCTGAAAAAACTCCCGCATTCAACATTCCAGAATTCATATTCGTTTGACTCAAAACAGTAAAATCATAAATTCCCATTTGCGGATTAAACATTAAACTTTTATAGCTAGAAAGAGCAATAAAATCAAATCCCAACATCCCTTTTAATTTTTTTGCCTTAAAAATTCCTCCTTTTATCAAGAAACGCGTTTCAAAAGTGTGTTGAGGAAGAAAATTAATGGATTTATCCATCCTTGTAAAAGTATAACTTGGATAAATATGAAAAATTGAGAAGTGAAATTCTGAAGAAATTTTTGCCTGCTGAATTATGGCTGAAGAAATAGCTAAATCTCTCTGCCATTTGGAAACACTTGTATTAAAAAAATAATTTTGCTTAAACGAAATAATGGCATAATCAATTGAAATAAGCTGTTTCCCTAAAGCTTTAGAAATTGCAAACTTAAACTTTTGATGTGTTTGCAATTCGAAATTTTCCAATTTATAAAAAACGTTATTGGAAGAATAATAACGTTGGAAAACAAGAGGTAAGCTTCTTATAAAAGTATGATTTACAGCAATTTTATAACCCGAAAATATAGAATGCACCTCAGAAAAAGAGCGAAAAGTATTTTTTGCACCATATAAATTATAAGATGAGGAGTTTGAGATTTGAATGAACTTATTTTTAAATTGAATCTGCTCGTTTATATCAAATTCAGTAGTATCGCTTTTAATATCAAAATTTGCATAGTTCCAATTTCGTAAAACTGCATGAGTGGAGAATTCAAGAGAGGGAGTTTTATAAAAAATACCAAGTTGATTTTCAAGCGTTTTTAAGGAATAGACATCATTTGTCTGCGTACTATCAAAATAAATAGAATTATAACTATTAATAATAATGGAATTTTCAAAATAAGTACGCTTTAAATTCTCATAAAACTGCTTTATTTCTAAACCAAATACATGTAAAGAATCTGAAAACAATGAAAATGAATTTGTTAAACAAACTTTTGAATTCGTTAAAAGGCTGGAAGCATCATTTTTATTTACAGGAAGTAAGTCTGGTGAAAAGTTTACTGCTTGAGAATCACTCACCACTCCCCCATTCCACTCGCGAAGTTCTTTAGCACTTCTTGCCTCTAATAAAAATGAATGTCGCTTTGAATTACGAGCTAATATAAAGGCATATAAATTTCTAGAAAATGCTGTATTTCGAAAAAAACCATTTGTTTTATCTGTTCCTATTTGTGAATTTAGTAAAAATCCTTTTTTTAATGCTTGCTGATAGTTGACAGCAAGTAATTGTGAGCCCTGATTTCCAAATAAATATGAAAAACCAACATGTGGAAGGGCTGAAAATACTACTGCGCCTCTTTCTTTTTGAAGTGGGTAATAAATCGATGAATTCATATCAAGTAAATCAATACTTGGCAAGCCAAAACGATTACTAAATGATTTAATAGGGAAAGATGATGCTAAATAAATACTATTCATATCCATTGTGTCTAGTTTTCCAAGTGTTGAAAAGGAAGACTTTAATGTGTCAGTCGGAGCTGCTATTTGTATTTGAGAATAACAAAAATAGTTGTTAATAAAGAAAAGAATACTAATTCTTAGATGCATCATAGAAAACAAACTTAACAAAAAAAGGGGCAAAAGCCCCTTCTATTTATTTCAAAAAGTAAAATTACATTTTATTTATAAAAACCTGCAGTCCAGATTTTAAGTTTGCTGCTTTATTTTTGTGAATTACATTCTTCTTCGCTAATTTATCCAACATAGCAACAACAGTAGGAAATAAAATTTC
The DNA here is from genome assembly GCA_044358215.1 of Crocinitomicaceae bacterium. Taxonomy (GTDB): domain Bacteria; phylum Bacteroidota; class Bacteroidia; order Flavobacteriales_D; family Crocinitomicaceae; genus UBA952. The sequence continues at coordinate 577 of JBIKOE010000018.1, read as the reverse complement.
AGCTTCTTTTCTATCTGTTAATTCCCGTAGCTTACGCGTTGCATTACGTGTAGTTTTATGTTGGTATTTATTTAAAACTCGCTTAGCATCGTTTGAACGAATTCTCTTGATTGATGATTTGTGATTTGCCATTATTATTTTATTAAATTATTTAATCGTACTAAATTAATATTTTTTTGGATATTAAACCAATTTTTATGCAGCCCATAGGAGAATCGAACTCCTGTTACCAGGATGAAAACCTGGCGTCCTAACCACTAGACGAATGGGCCAAAAATCAAAATTTCTCAAATTTGAGTTTGCAAATATAGTGTGAAATTCTTTAACTGCAAGGTTATGTGCTATATTTTTTAAATATTATCAGACTCGTCAGCTTTCATTTTAAAACCTAATCTCTTTGCAGTTTGAAGCTTTAAACTTTCTCCCATTAACTGAATTTGTTCTACCGTAATTTCACTGAAATAGTCAAAAGGTGGGATGTGTAAATCAAATTGTAAAGCATAGGCAAAAGATAGTTGTACAATCGCTGCAATGAACTCGTCATTCACGACAGAATTTTGTGTATCTCGAAAAAGTG
>JBIKOE010000081.1:0-4430 GCA_044358215.1 Crocinitomicaceae bacterium | reverse complement strand
ATGAAATGCAAAGAGAAAAGTAAGATGACAGACTGATAATAAATCTCATAGGACTTAACTTCATCATCTAGAAGTAAGATAAAAAATATCAGAATTACCCCAAAAAATGATGCAATTAAGGTCAGATTTAGCATTTTTAAACGAAACATCTGCCGAATTGAAATGTAAGTGCCCTGAACATAATAAAACAAGACCCAAACTAATGGAATAAAAAGAACACCATAAATAAAATTCGAGTCTACTTTAAATTCAGATTTTTCTAATACTGTTTGACGTAAGTAGAAAAAAGAGGACCAAGCAATTAAAGCCGTTAAAAAATCAAAAAATAGAAATACTACAACCCAAAATCTATCCTTCATACTAATTAAAATATACAACTTTAATATTGTCAATTAAAATCTCTGTCGAGATTTGCCCGGGGTCTAAATAACAGGAAAAAGATTGTTGAAAGTTGCTTGAATTGGGAGATGCCGTAATTAACTCTTTTAGCTCAATGTATATTTTTTTCCACACAACAGATTCAGGGCTCTGAGCATTTAAACGAATATTTATATTGTTAGTAACACCAGTAGGAGAGGCATAAATTAAGCCGGTCGTTAAGGAATTTGTATTATGGTAGTCAATTTCTAAATAGGCTTCTTTTCCCTTAGCGATAAAAAGCTGTTCCGTATACGCAACCCATAATGAATCAATAGAATTCAAACTTATCTTCCCGTAGAAACTACCATTAAAGGGCTGTAAATTTTCGTTTACTGTTTCACAAACTGCTATTGAAGTATTTGGATCATCAGTTAATGAAATGTTAACTCCCTCAAAATCTTCAATCCAAAATTGAGTTACTGACTTATACTTTGTAACAGGATTTAGAGTAAGTGTTTGGTTTTTAGTCAATGTTTGATTTACTTCATAAACTTCTAGGAAAGGATAGATTTTTTTTGTTGCTGAAATACCATTGTTTTTTATTGCAGGATAAATCTTAATGTTGCACATTCCATCTTTTAAAATTGGTATTTTAAACGGGACTTGAAAAACTCCAATTGTTTTATCATCTACTAAAACCCAAGCCTCAGTAATATTATGGCTTAATTCCCCTTCATCACCTGAAAGATCAATATTACTTTGAAGCGTCCATGCTGTTACTTCCAACCAAGATGGATCTGGATTGTTTTTAACACAAGCAGTAAAACCTAGAAGAGGGAGTAAGAAAAAGGAAAAACGACTCATTAAAAAAAAAAACGAAGTAAAAGAGAAATTATTGCCTAAAAATGAATTTGATTTTGCTTTAATTTTTCAATTATTTCAATTGCAACTTCCATTGCAGCACAACCATCTTCCACAGTAACTTTAGGACTTACATTTTGAGTAATGGCATCATAAAAAGATTTTAATTCTTCTTTTATAGCATTTATTTCTTGCAATTCTGGCTTGTCTATAAATATCTTTTTTGGCGCTTTGTTTGGTCCTAAATCCAGGACAATATCAAAAGGGTCAGCTTCACCAACAACATCTTGCATTCTTACAACCTCTAATTCTTTTGTCAAGAAATCGACACTGATGTATGCATCTTTTTGAAAGAACCGTGATTTCCGCATGTTCTTCAACGAAATCCTAGAAGCGGTAAGATTTGCTACTGCTCCATTTTCAAATTCTAAGCGCGCATTTGTAATATCATGCGTATCACTAATAACTGCTACTCCAGATGCTGATATTTTTTTAATACGAGATTTAACAACACTGAGAATAATATCGATGTCGTGAATCATTAAATCTAAAACCACTGGCACATCTGTTCCTCGAGGATTAAATTGCGCCAAGCGATGAGTTTCTATGAACATGGGATTATCAAAGTAGGGTAGTGCGGCTTGAAAAGCTGGATTAAAACGTTCTACATGTCCAACTTGAACTTTAACATCTGCCTCTGTTGTTAGCGAGACCAATTTTTGGGCTTCAGCGATTGTTTCTGACAAGGGTTTTTCTATAAACACATGTTTTCTCATTCGCAAAGCTTCGGCAGCTGTTAAATAATGAACTAGCGTTGGAGTAACTATATCAACACAATCTACCTGCTGAAGTAATTCATTAATACTGCCGAAAGATTTCACATTAAATTGAGCAGAAACCTTAGCAGAATTATCTTTGTCCTCGTCATAAAAACCTACTAAGTCGAAGTAATCAGATAATTCCAAGATAAGTTTAAGGTGAATTTTTCCTAAATGCCCTGCACCAATAAGACCGATTTTCAACATGACTTTTTTTTCAAAATTACATTCAAATAAAGGAAGAAATAAATAGGAACTGAATACTTTTCAACAAAAAAAAGCCATTAATCAATGACTAATGGCTTTTGCTGATACTTTTTATAATTATTTATTTACGGAGTCCACAACAGCTTTAAAAGCCTCAGGGTGATTCATCGCTAAATCTGCAAGAACCTTACGATTTAACTCAACACCACTTTTGTGCACAGCACCCATAAATTGAGAATAACTCATTCCGTATTGACGAACACCTGCATTTATACGGGTAATCCAAAGAGAACGGAAATTTCTTTTCTTTTGCTTACGACCTGAATAGGCATAAACTAGTCCTTTTTCAACTGCATTTTTTGCAACTGTCCAGACATTTTTTCTTCTACCAAAGTATCCTTTGGCTAATTTCATCAAGTTCTTTCTTCTAGCTCTTGATGCGACGTGATTTACTGATCTTGGCATAATTTTAAGTTTTTTAATAAGGAGTGCAACATTGTTTCAGAAGACTTGTATACTCGTTATTTGGTTAAACAATAGATAAACCTCTAAAGGACTATTTCATACATAATTGTAATTTGATATTCGAAAGATCTGCATTGTGTACAAGTCCAGCGTGTGTCAAATTACGTTTGCGTTTCTTAGCCTTTTTAGTTAAGATGTGGCTTTTAAAAGCGTGCTTACGCTTTATCTTTCCACTCCCAGTGATTGTGAATCGCTTCTTCGCACTGGATTTAGTTTTCATTTTAGGCATTTTTTCTTCTTTTTTTTGAGTTAAACAACTATATCAGCTTCTTTATTTCTTTTTTGAGTTGATCATTACGATCATTTTCTTTCCTTCTAATTTTGGCAACTGCTCTACTATCCCAACATCTGCTAATTCTTGCATGAATTTCAATAATAATATTTCTCCTCTATCTTTAAAAACAATTGAGCGACCTCTAAAAAACACAAAAGCTTTTACTTTGCTTCCTTCTTCAAGGAATTTCCTTGCATGTGTCAATTTAAAGTTAAAATCGTGATCGTCTGTGTTAGGTCCGAAACGTATTTCTTTTACAACTATTTTACTCTGTTTTGCTTTTAATTCCTTTTGTTTTCTTTTTTGGTTGTACAAGAATTTCTTGTAATCCATAATCTTACAAACCGGTGGTTTAGCATTTGGAGAAATCTCTACCAAATCCATATCTTGTGCTTCTGCCATTTCAAGTGCCGCTGCTAGCGTCAACACTTTCGGTTCTTCACCTTCATTTACCAAGCGGATTTCTTGTGCGCTAATTTTATCATTTATGCGGTGTTGCGCTTCCTCTTCTCTTTTTACAAACGGTTTTGAATTTCTTCTCATTAATATATTTAAAGTTCTACTGTCAATTCCTTATTAATAGCTTCCTGTACGATTTTTCCAAATTCTTCAAAAGAAACAACACCCATGTCTCCTCCTCCTCTTTGTCTTACTGATACTTGATTATTCGCAAATTCATTTTCTCCAACAATGAGCATAAATGGAATTTTCGCAAGCTCCGCATCTCGTATTTTCTTGCCTATTTTTTCATTTCGGTCATCAACAAGTCCGCGAATATCGGAATTATTTAGGAAATCTGAAACTTTTTCTGCGTAGTCGTTGAATTTTTCTGAAATTGGAAGGATAATAAATTGATCTGAAGTCAGCCAAAGTGGGAAATCTCCAGCACAATGTTCTAACAATACTGCAACAAATCGTTCCATCGAACCAAATGGAGCTCGGTGAATCATAACAGGTCGGTGTTTTTGATTGTCAGCGCCTGTAAATTCTAATTCAAAACGCTCCGGTAAATTATAATCAACCTGAATTGTTCCCAATTGCCATTCTCTTCCGAGTGCGTCTTGCACCATGAAATCTAGTTTCGGACCATAAAATGCAGCTTCTCCATAAGCAACAACTGTAGTAAGATTTTTTTCTGCAGCTGCTTCAATAATGGCATTTTCAGCTTTCTCCCAATTTTCTTCAGAACCAATATATTTCGAACGATCTTTTTGATCTCTCAAAGAAATTTGAGCTGTAAAATTTTGGAAATCCAATGTTTTTAAAACATAAAGAACAATATCGATTACTTTTTTAAACTCGTCTTTTACTTGTTCTTGCGTACAGAAAATATGCGCATCATCTTGGGTAAACGAGCGAACTCTTGTAAGTCCGTGTAATTCTCC
>JBIKOE010000048.1:0-15042 GCA_044358215.1 Crocinitomicaceae bacterium | reverse complement strand
CAAATATCATTTGTAAAAGTTAGTTCTTATATTGGTGCTCAATCGAGTGGTCGCGTAGATGAATTAATTGGATTAAATACAGATTTAAAGGGCAAGCATGTTGTTATTTTAGAGGATATTGTGGATACAGGCATTACAATCGATAAAGTAATTTCCTTGTTGAAAAGTCAAAATCCAGCTTCAGTTGAAGTTTGCACACTACTTTTTAAACCGGAAGCTTTTTTAGGGAAACAATTACCGAAGTACATTGGATTTGAAATCCCCAATAAATTTGTTGTAGGTTATGGCCTAGATTATGATGAATTGGGAAGGAATTTAAATGAAATTTATCAATTAAAAGAAGAATAATATGTTGAATATTGTATTGTTTGGACCTCCAGGAGCAGGGAAAGGAACACAATCTGAGCGTTTAATTGAAAAATATAATCTGGTGCATTTATCTACCGGTGATATTTTCCGTGCAAATATAAAAATGCAGAGTGAACTGGGAGTTTTAGCAAAAAGTTATATGGATCAGGGCTTGTTGGTGCCAGATTCTGTGACAATTGAAATGCTGCGTTCTGAATTAACCAAAAAACAAGAAGTTTCAGGGTTTATTTTTGATGGTTTTCCGAGGACAAATGCTCAGGCAGCTGCACTTGACGAAGTCTTATTAACCTTTAAGACATCCATTACGATGATGGCGGCTTTGGAAGTTGAAGAAGAGGAGTTAAAAAGACGCTTGTTAAATAGATCAACTACAAGTGGTAGAGCAGATGATGGTGATATCAGTATTATTGAAAATAGAATTTCAGTATACAACAAGGAAACAGCTCCTGTAAAAATATTTTATCAAAATCAAAACAAATTCATTTCCATAAATGGTCTTGGAACAATTGACGAAATAACAACTCGTTTGTTTTCTGCCATTGACACTAAATTAGCCTAAGATGGCTTCAGATAATTTTGTCGACTACGTAAAAATTCATTGTGCATCTGGAAAAGGTGGTGCTGGATCTACGCATTTTAGACGTGAAAAATACATCCCAAAAGGCGGACCAGATGGAGGAGATGGAGGTCGTGGAGGCCATATTATTTTACGTGGAAACAAACAATTGTGGACTTTACTCCATTTAAAATTCAAAAAACACATCAAAGCAGAACATGGAGCCCACGGAGCAGGAAATTTAAAAACAGGTTCTCAAGGATCGGATGTTTACATTGATGTCCCACTTGGAACGCTTGCTCGAGATGCTGAAACCAATGAAATAGAGTTTGAAATAACTGAAGAAGGCGAGGAGCGAATCATACAGCCAGGCGGCCGAGGAGGTTGGGGAAACAATCAATTTAAATCGCCAACAAATCAAGCTCCGAGATATGCTCAACCGGGCGAAGACGCTCGAGAAGGTTGGAAAATATTAGAATTAAAAATTTTAGCAGATGTTGGATTAGTTGGTTTTCCAAATGCTGGAAAAAGTACCTTATTGTCAGTTATCTCTGCTGCAAAACCCGAAATAGGCGCTTATCCATTTACGACAATTCGGCCGAATTTAGGAATTGTATCCTACCGCGATCACCGTTCATTTGTTATGGCAGATATTCCAGGAATTATTGAAGGTGCTCATACAGGAAAAGGACTTGGATTACGTTTCTTACGCCATATTGAAAGAAATTCACTTTTACTCTTTATGATTCCTGCAGATAGCGATGACATTAAGAAAGAGTTTAACATTCTTTTGAATGAGTTAAAACAATTTAATCCTGAACTAGTACATAAAGAACGCTTGCTGGCGATAACAAAATCTGATATGCTCGATGAGGAATTAACAGCAGCATTAAAAAAAGACCTTCCAAAAATCCCCTATATCTTCATTTCTTCCGTTGCTCAAAAAGGAATAACAGAATTAAAAGATATGATTTGGAAACATTTGAACAATGATGAATTGGCTTGAAACCATAGACCGTGATTTCGTTCTTTTTGTGAATGGCTTTCATTCTCAAACAATGGATGAAGTAATGTGGTTTTTTTCCCAAACTTACTCTCTTTTACCGCTCTATTTATTGGTGCTTTATTTTCTTTTTAAAGAGTATTCTCCAAAGGTTTTCTTTGGACTAATCATTTTCTTGGTGCTCACAATTTTTTTAACAGACTTTTTATCTGTTCATTTATTTAAAGAAGTTTTTCAGCGCCTAAGACCTTCTCATAATCCATTGATAGAAGATTATTTACATTATTATAAACAAGCTGACGGAAACTTTTATAGAGGTGGTGAATACGGATTTATTTCGTCACACAGCGCAAATTATTTTGGTATGCTTTCCTTTCTCTTTCCACTTTTTTATACGAGAAAAAATTGGCTTTTACTTCTTTTATTTACTGTTGGTCTAGTAGTTGTCTTTAGTAGAATTTATTTGGGCGTTCACTTTTTAAGTGATGTTGCGGCAGGAGCATCTTTTGGAATACTTATTGGAAGCTTAGTTTATTATTTTTTGTTCCGTAAATTCTTTATTAAGAAAGAAGAAATACTGTGAAAAAGTTGATTATATCTCTATTCCTCCTGCTATTTTTAGTAGAAGGGAGTTTTTCTCAAAAATTGATTTCAAATCAAAACAATGCGTGGGTTTTGTACACCGGAAATCATAAAATAAGTGAGAAATTTGGAATTCATACAGAGTATCAATGGCGTAGGGCAGATTTCTTTAATGACTGGCAACAATCCTTACTTCGTGTTGGTTTGGATTACCACTATAATTCATCTATTTCATTTACTGCTGGTTATGCTTCCATTTTAAGTTATAAATATGGTGAGCAACCCATCAGTCACGAAATCACTGAAAATCGTATTTGGGAACAGGTAAATTTAAAGGCTAAATATGGTCGTTTTGATATGCAGCATCGCTACCGTATGGAACAACGATTGATTGACAATTGGAGTAATTCTACAGGAGAATTTATCCAAGGGAAAGATGATTATCGAAATCGTGTAAGGTATCGAATGATGATTAATGTTCCCTTGAGCCGAAAAGAAATGGCTAATAATACTCTTTTCTTGAATGTAAATAATGAAGTATTCTTAGGTTTTGGAAAAGGAATTTCAAAAAATATTTTTGATCAAAATCGATTTATCTCAGCTTTGGGTTGGAGGTTTAATCCAAATTTTAATATTCAAATAGGTTATTTAAATCAAATGGTTTTTAAAACTGATGGAATTAAAGTGGAGCGCAATCATACACTATGGCTCTCTACAAGCTATAATATTGATTTCACCAAGAAAAAGTGAACTAATTTTTTCTAGTTATAAATCAAATAAAATACTCCCATTTTTTAAACTTCTTTCTCCTTCAATCCAGGGCATTTTAACGCTATTTTTTTCTGATAAAATTGTTTTATTAGAATAAATAAAAGGGATTTCCCGTCCGTTAATTTCTAATAATTTTCCACTTGCTGTTTTTGTTAGTTTGATTTTATCAGCACCAAATTGAGTACTTATGTTTTTTTTGTTGATGGAAATGTAGTTAATTCCTCCAGGATAGCATTTTAGATAAGACGCCAACATAAATTCTACTTTATGCTTTTCACTTACTTCAGAATCATAAAAACAAACAATTTGCGCCCCTTTTTTTAGGGTAAAAACTAAATCATTGTTGTTAAAGATACACACGTGTTTACTGTTTAAATTATCCCATCTTGTATAAATAAGGTTTGATAGTGCAAGAAAAAAAAGAAATCCAAAGGCCAACCAAGTCTTTTTAGTGATTTGTATTTTTAATAAGAAGTAAATGCATACACTTAAAATTAGCACCATTGAAAAAGGAACTGTAAATCCGTAAGCAACGGAGCCAGGAAGTTTCTCCACCCATTGAATAAAGCCAAACATCAACCAAATAGAAATAAATAGTAGTAAGCCGTTTAATTGTCCAATAAAGGGAATAAAATTTAGTAAAAATAAAAAGACACCTAAGCCAAGTATTATTCCAGAAAAAAGCATGAGTCCAAGATTGCTGAGTATGAAATAATTTGGAAATTGATGGAAGTAATACAATGTTAGCGGGGTTGTCATGGCTTGTGCTGCTAAACCAATTGCAGTTCCTTGCCAAAAATAACTGAGAATTTTATTTTTTGTGGGAAACCAACTCTCAATTTTCTTGTAAAAAAGAAATATTCCCAACATTGCTAAATAAGACAATTGAAAGCCCACATCAAACAAATAAAGTGGTTGAAATAAAAGAATTACAAAAGCTGTAAAAAATAAGGTGTTGATTGGATTGTATGTCCTGCCGCTCAGTTGTGAAAGAGCTAATACTGAAAACATAAAAACCGCTCGTATAACGCTTGGCGAAAATCCAGTTATTAAAGCATAAATCCAAAGGAGTATAACAATTAAAATCACTGCTATTTTCTTTGAAATGAATCTTGAAAATAGTTTTGCAACACCTAAAAGTAGTTGTAAAATTAGTCCAATGTGAAGCCCAGAAACAGCTAAAACATGCATTGCTCCAGTAGCGGTAAAAGAATTTCGGGTTTCACTATCTAAAAGGGATTTATCTCCTAAAATTAGTGCTTTAGCAATCGAAAGTTCTCCATCTTGAAGGTGCTTTTCCAATATTGAATTAAATGTTTTTTGAATTCCACGAATAAATTGTTGAAAATAACTGGCTTTTTGTTTGTCGACTAACTGGTAATTTTCAAATTGGATAAAACAAATGTGTTGAATTCCTTTCGTTTGCCAATAACGCTTCATGTCAAATTCTCCAGGATTATTTTTATTTTCAATTCTCGAAAGACTTGAATTAACTAAAAGTATGTCGTCAATTTCCCCTTTAAATTTTTCGTCTGTAAAAAACAGTATTTTAATTGGATTTTTAAGTGCTTCCCCAGTTTTTGGAAAAGATGTAATACTTGCTATTCCTTTTGACCAGCCCTGTTCTTTTTTTTGGAATTCAATTATTTTAGCTTCAAAAACTTCGGAATTAGAAATTGCTTGTTCGGATAAATTATGTTTTTGAAATTCTCCCATACTCGTATTTCCAATTAGTACAAAAGAAATAGCTAGAAGTAAGATGAATGTTGTTCGCTCGAGGTGCTTATTCTTTGCTGCCCAATTTACAAGAAAGATTGGAAATATAAAAAGAATAAAAGGTGTCAGATTATAGTTAGGAAAGGAAAGATAGGAAAGAATTCCAAAGGAATAAAAAAAGAATAAATAGGAGAATGATTGCTTATAAAATGGCGGTAAAATTAAGGTCGTTTCTTCCAAAGCTTGCTTCATTTACCGAAGATAATATTTTCCATTTTTAAAGATAATTTTTTCTTTAATAAGTAAGGGGCGAAGGAGGGTATTTATTTCATTCTCGGAACAAGAAAAATATTCAGCGCAAATGCCAATTGCTCTTTCTTCTCTGAGGAATTCCTGTAAAGATTTCTCACTTAATTTAACCTTAGACTCATTTTTTTTACACCAATCACAGATTCCACAATTACTTGTTTCTTGACCGAAATAGTTGATTATTTGCTTTGCTCTACACACTTCACTTTCTACTAATTCTATAACTTTTTCAACTCTGTTTACTGCATTTTTCTTTCGGTCGTGGTAAATTGTTGCAGCGAGTTCAAAATTAAGATCGTTTACTCTTTCTTGTATAAAAGTAACGGTTGGAAGACTACTTCTAAAATTTACGTCGATTATTTCATTCAGCTTTAATGCTTCAAGATAGTTCTTTAATTCAGGCTCAGAAATACCAATTCTTTTTGCTATTTCTGCTTCGAAAATATTCTGCTTAATGTCAAAAATTCCTGAATATGAGCGTGTCAATAAGGTTGTTAATGCTCGGTATTTTTCGTGCTTAACTTGAAAATTATACAATTCTGCATTGTCAACGAGAAACTTGACTTTTGTTGGATGGAAAAACCCTTCTGAAAATTGAATATTTTCGTTTAATTCAAGAATTTTTAATGAATTATACGTCTGTGCGTAATCCAATTTAAAAGTTTCACACATACTTTTTAAATCGATGGGATATGTTTCGTCTTTTCCTGAACCGAATGCTACATTTAAATAATTACACAAGACTTTGTAGGTATTGAAAACAACTTCTTTCTCTGGGAATTTTTGGACGACATTTTGCATTAACTCTTTTGTATCATTGGGTTCAATAAAAGCAATAGCTCGCGCTAATTTACCATCTCTACCGCAGCGACCTGCTTCTTGGAAGTAAGCTTCTAAGGATTGTGGAAGTTCGTAATGCAAAACAAAGCGTACATTTGGCTTGTCTATTCCCATTCCAAATGCATTTGTTGCCACCATGATTTTAATATCTTCTTTCAACCAACTTTGGAGCATTTTTTGACGCTCATTGTTTTCCAGTCCACCATGGTAAAAACCTGAAGATATTGAATTAGCCAATAAAATTCGTGCAATTTCTTTTACGCTTTTTCGCGTTTGACAGTAGATTATTCCAGTTACTGAATTCGCTTTGCAAAAGTCAATCATGCGAGCAATTTTATTCTCGGTTTTTAAAATTTCGTAACTGACATTTTTTCTTTCAAAGGAAGCTTCGTGAATTATAGCCTTTTTTAGTGCTAGCTGTTCTATAATGTCTTTTCTGACTTTTTCTGTAGCAGTAGCCGTTAAGGCAAGAATTGGCGTATTCGGATGATATTCGCGTAAATTCTTTATTTTCATGAAAGATGGTCGGAAATCATGTCCCCATTCTGAAATACAATGTGCTTCGTCAACGACAATTAATCCAACTTTCATACTTTTGAATCGTTCTATAAACAAAGAGGATTGAATGCGCTCTGGAGAGGTATATAAAAAATCGACACCACCAAAACGAGTATTGTCAAGTAATATGTCTATTTCTCGATACGACATGCCGCTTGTAAGAGCTTTTGCGCGAATTCCTATTTTCTGAAGATTTGAAACTTGATCTTGCATTAAAGCAATTAAAGGAGAAATAACAAGTGTAATTCCTTCGCGGGCAATACCAGGAACTTGGAAACAAATTGATTTTCCGCCTCCTGTTGGTAAAAGAGCAAGTACATCAGATCCATTGATTGCATCATCCACAATTTCTTCTTGTTGCGGACGGAAAGAGTCATAGTTCCAATACTTTAATAATATTTCGCGGCTTTGCTTCAATTTTTTTCTTAATTTGGTAAAGTTAAGGAAAACAAAAAGCAATAAAAATTAGTTTGAAAGCTTAATTAGAAATAGTATATTCGCAATCAATTTTTTAACTATGTCCGTGAGCACAATTTCATTTTCTGTAGAAAAAACAAAAAATTCCACTATATCGCAAGTTGATTTTGATAATTTAGCTTTCGGAAAGATTCTTTCAGATCACATGTTCATTATGGAATATGAAAATGGCGAATGGGGAGAAGGGAAGATTGTTCCTTTTGCTCCAATTCCAATGCATCCTGCACTTTCAGCTTTGCATTATGGTCAATCAATATTTGAGGGACTCAAAGCTTACCGCACTGAATCCAATGAGATTAATATTTTTCGTCCACAAATGAATGCAAAACGATTTGCGGAATCAGCAGAACGCATGTGTATGCCTCCAGTTCCTGAAGATATTTTCCTTGAAGCCATCAGAAAATTGGTAGAAGTAGATCAAGATTGGGTTCCAAGCAATGAAGGATATTCGCTTTATATTCGTCCCTTTTTATTTGCTACTGACGAAGGAGTTGGAATTAAGCCCTCTGATAGGTATAAGTTTATGATTATAACTGCTCCTGTTGGAGTTTATTATTCTGAGCCCGTTCGTGTTAAAATCGAGGAGTATTATACGCGTGCTGCTGTTGGTGGAGTAGGTAGAGCAAAAGCCGCAGGAAATTACGGTGCTTCTTTGTATCCTGCAAAGCAATGTCAGTTGCAAGGGTTTCACCAATTAATTTGGACAGATGCCGCAGAACACAAATACATTGAAGAATCAGGAACCATGAATATTGTTTTTCAGATTGGTGGTAAGTTGATATCACCTTCCGAAGATGCTGATACGATTTTACGCGGTGTAACGAAAAAAACAGTTTTTGACATTGCAAGAAGTTGGGGAGTAGAAATTGAAGAAAGAAAGATTACTGTTGAAGAAATTGTTACAGCAGCAAGAAATGGAACTTTAGAAGATGCTTTTGGAGCTGGAACTGCTGCAACTATTGCTCAAATCTTAATAATTGGTTTCCGTGATGAGCGTTTAGAGTTGCCACCTTTAGAAGGAAGAACTTTATCTAATAAAATAAAGAATTACCTCAGCGATATTAAAACTGGAAAGGTTGAAGATATCCATTCTTGGAATTTTAAAGTATAATTATTTTAGTGAAATACTGATTGAAACAGGCAGATGATCGCTGTATCCTCCTAAGTAATTTGCACCACCATAAGTTCTAAAAGGAACAATATTCCCTTTGTATTTATCTAATAAAAATGCTGGCGAGTAGATTTTTCCTGAACTTGGAACAAGCTTTATTTTTCCAGTACTTAATCCTGTAGAAACAAAAATATGATCCATTATTTCCCATTGCCCTTGGTAGTTGTAGGTACCTCCAAATTCTCCAGAGGACTTAATAATCATAGGTGTTAATTTACTTTCGATTATTTTTGGTGCTTTATCACTGGGATAATCGTTTAAGTCGCCCATAAAGATTATTTTAACATTTTTATCCTGCTTTATTAATGAATCGATAAAGCGATCTGCACATTCTGCGGCTTTCACTCTTTTTGCTTCGCTTACATCGGTTCCTGAGCGTCTGCTTGGCCAATGATTAACCATGACAAAAAGCATTTCCTTCTTGTGTTTAAATTTTGCCCATAAAATATCCCGAGAACTTGGTAGTGAGTCGCCAGGGAGGACAAAGCGAATAATTCCATCAGATACTAAAGTTAATTTAGACTTGTCGTAAATCAGTGCAACATCAATTCCACGCGCATCTTTACTATCATGATGCACCAAATCATAGGACTTAAAATCCTTTTGATTCATATAAATATCTCGAACAACTTCAGCGTTTTCAATTTCACAAAATCCTGCAATAAGTGGTTTTTCTGCAGTGTTTAAAACTTCTCGAATGTGCTTTAGTTTTTCCATGTAGCGAATACTATTCCATGCATTTTTAGCAGATGGAAGAAATTCAGCATCATCATTTGTACCATCTATTGTGTCGAACAAATTTTCAACGTTGTAGAAAGCAATTGTACTGGATTTTTGAGCACTTAAACTTATGCAACATAAGAGAAAGATACTTGAAATAATAATTTTAATCATGCTTTAAATCTTTGAGTTTAAAAATGGCTGTTTATTTATTCTAATTACCTATTACCAGCTTCCGCCAGAGCCTCCTCCACCAAAGCTACCGCCGCCGAATCCACCAAAACCTCCACCAGAACTACCACCGCCGAATCCTCCACCAAAACCACGACCAAATCCACCGATAAACCCTGCAGCACCAATTGTAGTTCCACCACCTCCTCTTTTTATAAGAAGGATAACCAAGATTAAAATAAATAAAACTGTGAAAATTCCCGATAAAAAATCCCTTTTTTTATTTTTCTTACTGTATTTATTGTGACTGTATTCTCCTTTTGATAATTCAGAAAGGACTTTTACAGCTTGCTTAACACCTTCAAAATATGCTTGATTTTTAAAATTTGGGAGAAGTTCATTTTGAACAATTTCATTTGCTGTTAAATCAGGAACAACAGACTCTAATCCTCGACCTACAGCGATAAAAACTTCTCTTCGACTTGTTTTTTCAGTAGGTTTTATAAGGAGAATTATTCCGTTGTCTTCCTCTGCTTTCCCAACTCCCCATTTTTCTCCAATTTCTGTGGCATATTCCCATGGCTCCAAATCATTTAAATCATCAACAACAATAACTGCAATTTCATTGGATGTTTCAGCTTCAAATTTCACTAAAATAGCTTCTATCTCTGCTTCTTCAGAATCGCTTAAAATTTTAAGAGTAGAAAAATTATTGTAGAGTCTAGGAGGTGAAAGTGGCTTAGGAAATTGCCCAAAAATGATTTTACTTGTTGCTAATAAGAGAATAATGCTTAAAAGATATTTCATTCTTTTTCGATGCTTATTTCGTTACTCAATTCATTTTTATCATTTTCTTTGAGGGGAAAGAAACACGCTAGTTGTTTTCCAGCTTCTGATATTGCAGAACATATTCCCTTCGTAAATTCATTCTTTTTAAAGGTAGCAATCATGGTGTTTTTTGTGCTTTCCCAAAAATCTGATGGAACAAGTTTATTGATTCCTTCGTCTCCGATTATTGCAAGCTTTGAATCTTCAAAGGAAAGGTAAATTAAAACACCATTTCTGTCTTTGGTTTTATGCATCTTTAATTGCTGAAAAATTATTACAGCTCTTTCAACTGGATTTGATTTACATTTCTTGTCAATGTGAACACGAATTTCACCTGCTGTTTGCAGTTCTGCTAATCGAATGGCTTCTTGAATTTCTTGCTTGTCAGCTGAGGAAAGCATTGGTTTTAGAATTTAACTTCTGGCGCATTTTCAGCTCCTGCTTTTGCAGAAAAGCCTTTTTTGCGAGGAAAAACTTCTTTGTTTAAAAAGATTCCTGCAAACAAACCTCTAATATGCGTATTATACGATTTTATGGATTCATTAAATAAATCGCGCTCTCGGTTGATTCTATTTTCTGTTCCTTCTAATTGTTTTTGAAATTCTTGGAAGTTTTCCGTTGATTTAATTTGAGGGTAGGCCTCATAGGCTAGATTTATCGCTGTTTCGATTTTTCTCCCCATTATTTCTAAGTCATCTGGTGTTTTTGCTTCTACAATTCCTGCTCTTGCTTGTGTTACCTTTAGCAAGATTTCTTTTTCATTTGCAGCAGCGCCTTTGACAGTTGCTAGTAATTGTGGTACTAAATCAGCTCTTCTTTGGTAAGCAGATTGTACATTGTTCCATTTTTCGTCAACATTTTCCTGAAGGGATACAGCATTTGAATAAACGGAGTAATATCCCATAAAACTAATTAGGATAATTGAGCCAATTGCGATTAAAACAATGTAAATGGGTTTCATAGCGTAGAATTTTTTTTTTTCAAAGTTAAGAGATTTTATAATACTGCAGTAAAATAAACTTTCTAAAAAGAAATCAACTTTAAGGTTTTAGCCTCGCTATTTTCAGAATTTTTAATTTCTAATAAATACGTTCCTTTTCCAAAATCTTGTAAATCAATAAGTTCATTTTGAGAAAGCTGCTTATTTAAGATATTCTTTCCTTGCATGTTGAAAACGCTAACCCAACAATTTGCTTGTTGATTTCCGATGGTGAAAATTCCAGTGTTTGGATTTGGAACAATTGTTAAGGCAGTATTATTTTCATTCACTTCCGTCAAGTTTACTAGGGAATTGTCTTGAATAATAGTTCCTATATTGTTGATTATCCAATTTTGTGGATCTACAGTAATTGTAGAGGACAATGTACCGAAATTTGAAATGTAAAATTGCTGTGAATTTGATACTACATCAAAGCGAATAAGCGTATCACTCATTCCTTGTCGTATGAAACGAAGATCTATTGGATTTGTGAAAGTTGGCGTTACGCTTGGTTTTGATGCTGTATGATTGAGTTCTAATAATAGGTCTTGTCCACTTTGTTTCCAACGAATAGAGTAGGTGGGATATCCTTCGCCAAAATACCATTGCTCGAAAAAAGGTGTGTAATTTATACCAGAAATTTCTTGCATTTTATTTCTGAGATCAATACCTCTTGCAACACTGTCTTTAAAATCGTTTTGAAATTCTCTTAATCCTGCGAAAAACAAACTGTCGTTGTTCATTAAATAGCGAATAGAATGAATGATTCCAGAACCTTTATCGTAGGAAAGTCTGCCGTTGAAAATCCGATTTTCATTTAAAGTATCCGAAAACCAAACACTTCCTCCAGTTTGCGATAGAACGTTGTCGTGAACATCTAACATGTGTTGCACCTTTTCTGCGGGATATAAATTTTCAAGCATCACATATTCACTGTAGGAAGCAAAACCCTCGTTTATAAAAATATCACTCCACGATGCACAAGTTACACTATTTCCCCACCATTGATGCGCTAATTCATGCGCAGTTAAGCCTTTTGAAAAAGATCCTTGTGTTGTCATTGTTTGATGTTCCATTCCTCCTCCAATTGGTGCCATACAATGTCCATATTTTTGATCTTCGAAAGGATAGGGACCATATAAATCATAAAATAATTCAATAAAATCTCCAGTTTCATTGATCTCATCTTCAAAATAAATAAATGTTTGGGGATTGTCATAGATAAAATTTTGAATTAAAATAGGATTTGGAGCCCCAACTGGATTCGCATAAAATGAATATTCTATGTATTTCGCTACAGCCACAGAAATTAGATAATAGTCAATAGCATGCTTGTTTTTCCATTCATAGCGCGTAAATCCATTTCCAAGAGGAACTGTATTTATGAGGACTCCGTTAGAGCCAGCTTTGCAAGTGTCTGGAACAGTTACTGCAACAAAAGAACTATCTGCTTTATCCCTCAAACTTTGCTTGCATGGAAACCATTCGTAGGCAGAAAAAGGTTCTGAAAGCGACCAAACTACTTTGTTTCCCCAGCTTGGTGATGTGCCTGCAGTCATTCCGCTTCCGCCCAAAGGGTTTGTTTGCGCCGTTGGAGGATTTCCAGAGTATGAAATTTCTATAACGAAATTTTGATTTACTGAGGAATTAACAGGTGCTTTTACAGCTGTGCCAAGTCTTGAAAAATTTACAACTAAGCCATTCACACGAACTTCAGATATTATCATACTTGGATACAATTCAAAAAGCGCAGAATCTAAGTTTGTATTTGCTTTTGCGTGAATTTCAGCTGTGCCTGACAAATAACTAGAAGTATTTGTCATATTCAAGTTTAAGCTGTAAAAATGCACATCGTATTTCTCCGTTTCTAGAATTTGAAAAGCATTTAGCGTGGCAGTTTTTAATAGATTATGTTGCTTTGTTACTTTTGAACAAGTTGTTGCATTTTCTTGCCCAAATAATAGAATAGTGATGAAATTGAATACTATTAAGAGAGAGCTGTTTTTTTTCATTGTTTTTTTTTGTAAAAATAGTATATTTCTATTTAATTATTTTATTGAATTTAGCATTGTTAAAATTATAATTTACATTAAATTTGACAAATAAATATTAAGACATGAAAAATAGAATTTTAAAATTAGTTTTCCTTTCTGTTATAGCTACTTGTATATCAAGAAGTTCGACTGCTCAGATTTCTAGAGGTTATTTAACTTTAGGCGGTAGCTTGGGTGCAAATATTGCCCTAGATTCAAAAAGTACTATTGGGCCATTATCTTCTAGTACTCCCGGTTATATACAGTGGAATTTCTCACCTACAGTTGGATTTTGCATTACTGATGAAATTGTTGTTGGGGTGGGTTTAAATATCGATTCAAAATTTACCAATCAAGTTTCAAGTCTTGATAATTCAAAAACTGAAAACATTATGGCTTCTGGTATAGGTGCTAATTTAACTTTTCGTAAATACAATAAAATTAGAAGTGCAATTTATTACCATACGCAAGTAGGAGTAGGTTATGCTATTCAGACTGGCACAAATAGAATACCCCTTGGGACAAATAATTTAATTGATGGCGGAGAATTTCTTGCAAGATCAATTAGCGTTACTGTTAATCCAGGTTTGACGTATTTTGTCTCTTCAAAATGGGCGATTGATTTTAGTTTAAATAATATTCTTGCTTTTACTTCTAGAACTATAACTTTTTTTGATTATGGACCGGAAGACATCGAAACAAAAGATGGTTCTTTATCTTTTGGTTATGGCTTAACACCAACTTTAGGTGTATTTTATTTCCTAGGCCAATAAGCAATAGTTTAAATTTCAACTAATTTCTTTAGTAGATATTACCCTCTCTTTTTAACAAAGCAATATCTACTAACTCGTTCATTTTTTAGACAGAAAACATTTTTTTTTTTTTTGAGATTAGATTTATTTTTCGTTAAATTTGCTGCAATTAATTCCAAAACCTATGAAAACTAACATATTGTACTTACTTTCTTTATTGCTTTCTTTTTCAGTAAAAGCACAAACAAGTCACCAAACTTTTAATGCTGCTGGTGGAGATGCATATAATACTTCAGGTTCTATATCTTCCTCAATAGGTCAGGTTTTTTACACTTCCTCTACAAGCTCTTCTGGAGCAGTTATTTCGCAAGGTGTCCAGCAAGCAAGAAAATCAATTACAACCCTTTTTCTAGACCTTAATGTATTGATCGATGGTTATTATATTAATCAATCTAATCCACCATTAATGGTTCCTGCTCGCTACACTAATTTAGTTGAGGCTGGCTCTTCTAGTCCTGGTTTGTCAACAGATGCGGACATTATCCAAGTTGAGTTAAGAAAACCATCATCTCTAGAAGTTGTATCCTATACTACAAATGCAATGTTGAATACAAATGGTACTGTTCGATGTAATTTTCCAACAAGTGCATTAGTAGGTAGCTATTATATAGTTGTAAAACATAGAAGTTGTTTACCATTATGGAGTGCAAATCCGATTTCTTTTACAAGTACAACAGAATATAATTTTATTCAAAATGTTTCAAATGCGTATGGTATAGTTAGCCCACCAGTATTTAATCAAGTAGCACCTGGAGTATTTGCTTTATTTAGTGGAGAAGTATATGATGATGGGTATATAGATGGTTCGGATTATGCATCGTTTGAAACCGATTTATATTCATCAGCTTACGGTGATTTATTTTTACTCGATGGAGACTTCAACGGTGACTCTTATGTTGATGCAACAGATTATTCAAAATTTGACTACAACAGTCAATTAGGTTTGTATTATCAGCGACCCTATTAATAAATTTTACAAAAAAAATAAAATAATAAATATACCATAAACCTTTAAACAATAAAAACCATGAAAAATAAATTCACAAAAATAAGACTGGTCTTAATTATCGCATTAGCACATTTTTTAATTAACTCATCAATTTTTGCACAAGCACCTCAAAAAATGAGTTACCAAGCTATTATTAGA
>JBIKOE010000017.1:0-43191 GCA_044358215.1 Crocinitomicaceae bacterium | reverse complement strand
GCTAGCAAGGAAAAACAACTCATAGAAAACCTTGAATCTATTGATGCACAAGAAAAATTAAGTGAAGAAATAATGCATAAAATAGAGGAAATACTGGACAATAAAAAAGAACTAGCTCCATATTAATTTAATAACGAACTCAAAAAATCATGTTTACAGGAATCATTGAAGAAATTGGCAGTGTGAAAGCTATTTCGCGAGAAGCAGGAAACATTCATTTTACAATATCAGCAAAAATGACCAAGGAATTAAAGGTCGACCAAAGTGTTGCGCACAATGGCTGCTGTTTAACGGTTGTAGCGATTCATGACGAGTGTTATCAAGTAACGGCTATTCAAGAAACCTTAGATAAAACAAACTTAAACCATTGGGAAATTGGCACGAAAGTTAATTTAGAACGCTGTTTAGTAATGAACGGCCGTTTGGATGGACACATTGTTCAAGGACATGTGGATACGGTTGCTACTTGCACGAATTATGAAGAACAAAATGGAAGTTGGAAATACACATTTCAATATAAAGACGAGCAATTAACCGTTGAAAAAGGATCCGTGACAATCAATGGAACCAGTTTGACCGTTGTCGATTCTCAAGAAAAGGGATTTTCAGTCTGCATTATTCCCTACACCTTTGAAAATACAAATTTTAAAAATCTAAAAACAGGAGATATCGTAAATCTTGAATTTGATATCATTGGAAAATACGTTGCAAAATGGATGCAACAAGGTCACTAAAATCAGCTAGAAATTCAGTCTTATTTTGCGGCCTTATATTTTTCCGCTACAACATCCCAATTGATGACATTGTAAAATGCTGAAATATAATCTGGACGACGATTTTGGTAATTTAAATAATATGCATGCTCCCAAACATCCAAGGCTAAAATAGGAGCTCCTGAACACCCCTCACCCATTAATGGATTGTCTTGATTTGCCGTAGAGCATATTTCTAGTTTTCCATCAGAAACACAAAGCCATGCCCAACCAGAACCAAAACGAGTAGTTGCCGCTTTTGCAAATTCATCTTTAAAACCATCAAAGGAACCAAATGCTGCATCAATGGCAGCAGCTAAATCACCACTTGGATGAGAACTGCCATTTGGCGCCATAATCTCCCAAAAAAGTCTGTGATTCCAAAATCCTCCTCCGTTGTTTCGCACTGCAGGTTTATCCTTGCAGACTTTCAAAATATCTTCTATTGACTGGCCTTCTAATTCAGTTCCAGCTATCGCATTATTTAAATTTGTAGTATATGCTTGGTGGTGTTTTGAATGGTGGATTTCCATTGTTCGTGCATCAATATATGGTTCTAATGCATCATAGGAATAAGTCAAGATTGGAAGTTCAAAGCTCATGATTGTCGGTTTAATTGTTCCCAACAAAAGTAGTAAAATAAGCGATAAAACTAAATTTATTCGTGAAAATAAACTCGCTTTTAGTGGTAGAATGTCCAATACAATATTCTGAAATAAATTAGAGGAAGTTTTAAAAAAAGCATTATATTAGCTAAAATTAAATTCGGTTTGAAAGGTTAAAATGACTTTTTGCACGAACTTAAGAACCCTGAAACTTTTTGAGGAAAAGTATTCAGGGTTAAATTCAACTTTTGATTAAAACCAATCTTTAAATAAAGTAACACATTGAGAAAATTATTTTTATTATTATCCCTACTATTAATTAGTATTTGTTGTTTTTCTCAGAGTCGCTATATTTCGGCAACAACGAAAAAAATAGTTTATACAAGGGATGGTGGCAGTTGTCAATGCTGCGGAAGTTCTCTAAGTTTAGAATACGATCACATCACTCCATTTTCTTGTGGTGGAAGTAGTGATGTTTCAAATATTCAGCTACTTTGCTTACAATGCAATCGAAGCAAGTCTAATAGTTGTTCATGTAAAGTGCATAATAGGATAGTTGGAACTAATTGCTGTGAAAATCGCACAACCCATAAGTCGTCAAGTACTGCAACACAATGCTCAGGAACAACAAAAAAAGGAGCAAGATGTAGAAATAAGACAACCAATTTTAGTGGTCGCTGCCATCTGCACTAAATTTTACACATCAAATTCTTAGACATGAAAAAGACAATCTTGTTTGCGATAGATCTCAATAAGGAAGAAACACTCGTTTCAGAATCTGAAAAAGGAAGAAATAAAGTAAATTTCATTGAAAGAATTAGCCGCAATGAAGACGAATTATTATTTGATGCGGTTGTTACTTTGACTAAAATCACAAATTCTACCAATTTTGACATAGCAATTTTTAATGCAATGGATAAAGTTTGCCAACTCATCTATAATAAATATAAATCTACAATCTAGTTTACTGAAATAAAATTACTAAGAAAAGCCATAAAACGGAAAGATGAAGCTCAGCAACTAAGTAGCAGTTTCCAAAATATTTTTGTGGTGAATCAAAAAGTAGTTTTCCTAATGAAGTATAGTTGAGAAAATCCCTAAATTTGTATCAGCAAAAGCATTCTTAAATTTAAAAATTTATCTCTGTTATTTTTGAGTGTTTAATTTAATTTTAACCAACTTATAAAAAGAATTATTTACATGAAAAAAATTTTTGTCAGCGGTATATCTGGGTTTATCGGAACACACATTACTATTGAAGGTATAAAAAGAGGATATCAGATTACCGGAACAACTCGAAATCAACAAAAGGAAGATGAAGTAAAAAGAACTATTGCCAAAGTGCTCGGTGAGGAGTCTCTCAATTTTTTAAAAGTTGTTCATTGCGATTTAAATAGCCCAGATAATTGGCAAGAAGCCATGAAAGGATGCGATGCAATATTACACGTCGCTTCACCTTTTCCATTGGGAATTCCAAAACAAGAAGACGATGTAATAATGCCAGCTCGGAATGGCGTAAAGCACGTTATGGATGCGGCATTGGCCAATAATATTTCTCGTGTTGTCCAAACTTCTTCGATCGCTGCCATTATTTATGGTCATGAGAAAGGAAAAATAAATTTTGATGAACGTGATTTTACAAACCTCACTAGTGGCAATTTAGTTAGTGCCTACGCAAAAAGTAAGTCACTTGCTGAACAAGATATTTGGCTCTATGCAAAAGAAAATCCTACCTTAAAAATCACAGTAATGAATCCCGGATTTGTATTAGGACCTATTTTGAATAAAGAAATTGGTACGAGTGCAGATGTTATCGTAAAGATGATGAAAGGAGAATTTCCAGGCACGCCAAAAATGGGTTTTCCAATTATCGATGTAAGGGATGTCGCTAAGGCTCATTTCAATGCTTTAGAAAACGAAGTTTCCATTGGACAACGATATGCCATTGTGAATGAATCCTTATGGATGAAAGAGGTTGCTCTTGCATTACTGGAGGCTTGCCCTGAATACAAGAACAAATTGAAGCCAAGGGAATTGCCAAATTGGCTTGTAAAGATTGCTTCTTTGTTTGATAAAACGATCCGCATGGTAAAAGATGAGTTGGGTTTACTTTATGATGTGAACAATGAAAAAATGAAAAAAGACTTGAATATTACACCAATTCCATCAAAAGAAGCGATACAAGCTACAGCAAAATCATTAATTGAGCTTAACTTGGTTTAATTGATTTGTGAGATGGGATTGATTCTATAAGGTACATATTACTTAATTAGAATGATAAATAATTAAAAAAATACCTTATATAAGATCTAACATTTTACAAGACTTCATGCAAAATAATATAAAGTACTGGTTAATAAGTATATTTGTTAAAAATTATCACTAACAAAATAATTAATAACTAAAATAAAATGATAAAAAAAATACTTCACATCTCAATCGGTCTTGGAGCATATTTCTCTGCGATAGCACAAACTCCAACAATTAGTGGCTCCCTTAACGGAACTTTTGTTGAAGGATTTTCTCCTGTAAATAACCTAATTACAATAACTGATGATGGTGGTGCTTTTACCGCTAATTTTACAGCATTTAACTCAGCTGGTGAAGAAGTCTTTTCATTTACTGACAGTGATGCTACAGACGGTTTTACTTATGAGTCTGATATGGGATTGCTTTCTCCAGGGGCATATATTAATGCTGTCTTATTGGATGATAACGGAGATACATTATCACAAACTGAAAATTTAGAATTAACAATTTTAGCTAAACCGCAATGGTTAGTCAATGGAAGTGGAACAGTAACAGTTGTAAATGTAATAGATAACATTATTAATTTTGATGCAAGTTTAAATTTAACAGCTTGTGAAGGTATACTACCCTCTAATATTCCAGGATTAGGTGGAAGAGGATTTAATATTGAAAATCCTAAATTTAAAATAAATGTTGATTACGATATTTCTGCCGCTCCTTCCGCTTCTACTTTTAATAATAAGTCCGTTAATTTTACACTAGATGTATTTGGTGGACAATTTACTCGCGATTTCGCAGAACCTATAAATGATACTCTTGCAGATTTTCAACTTGACGATTCGCTTAATTTTCTTATTAATGCAAGTTTAAATCAAAACATACCGGGTTTTAAAATTAACTTCCCTTTGGCAAGATTTCCATTAGCCGCTTTACCTGTTATTATTAAAGTTGATGGCGGACTGGAAATTAGTGTAGACATTAAAGCTCAATTAGTTTTCGGACACGATAGCAGCACAAATTCTTGGGGCTTTATTCAAGGTGCTACAAGTTCAGATATAACAAAACTAATAGGCAAAATTAATGGAAATTCTTTTTTAAGAGTAACTGCTGATGCTGTTATTGCAAGTGCAAGTGGTTCGGTAGAAATAAGGGGGTCAATTGGTGCAGGATTGGGATATACAACAGTTGGTGGTGCTCAAACCTTGTTTGGAGGCGAATTAGAAATATCTGGTAGTTTGAATTATAAAATTGGTAGAGGATGGTGGACTTTACACGAAGGAGAAGTTAAAAAAACATTTTATAAAAACACATTTGGTGATACTGCTGCTTATCATATGCCATACGGCAGTAATTTAATTTTTGAACAACCACACGTAAATGCAATGGGCGGTTATACATGGTTAATACAGGATAATCCTGGACTTGAACCACAAAAATTTTATGCACAACCTGCATTCTCAGCTAATGATAGTAGTTTATACATTACTTGGTTAGATTTTGATGAAAACGATAAAACAATGATTTTATTATCAGAATTAGATTACACCTCAGGGCAATTTTTAGCGCCTGAAACAGTAATTAACAACAAAGATATTATTACAAACCCAAAAGTAGCAATACTTCCAAGCGGCTCTTGTTTGTTGTCTTGGACACAAGGCAGATGTACATCAGACAATTTTGATACTACTTCTATGAATATGCATACTATTGCAAAGTCACAAGATATTTGGTTAGCATACTATGACAAGTCAACAAATACAATGGGTTCACCAATTATGCTTTCAGATGATTTTGATAGCGACACATCAGGGCGTGCAGAAGGTAATGCAAATATTATTATGGGTAAAGGAAATTATGGTATTATTACTTGGATTTCAGCAGACCTTACGAATAATACTTCTGATGTTTACTATTCAACTATTACACTTGCAGGTTCTACAATTAATTTTTCAGAACCTGCAATTTTTAGTACAGAATCAGGTATTGATAAGTCAGTTAATGTTGCTTTTTATGATTCTACTCATGTTATTGCAAGTTGGATAAATGACCCAGATGCGACAGATAGTACTGCAAATAATTTAGTAAAGTATAGAAAGTTTGATATTAACGAGGAACAATCAAATTGGAGTTCTCCTGAAATTTTAATTCCAACAGATAACAGCACACAATACGAAGATTTATCAATGGACTTTAACGGAGAATATGGGGCAATTGCATTTACTTCTACTCATTATGAAATAAATGGAGATTTTAAAAAAAATATTCATGCGGTTGCATGGTCGGACAATGCTTGGTCAACACCTTTTTTTGACGGTGATACATCTTACTATTTTTTAAAACCCCACGTAAGCGTAAATAATGCAGGTATAACAGCATTAACATATCAAGCTATTGAATTATATGGAGATACTTTAAATCCTGATGAAGGAGTAATGTATATGTATACAAATAACTTCATCACAAATCCTGATGTTTGGACAAGCTACGAAGATTCAATGACTTTGGGAGACCCAGGCATATATACTGAAGATATACAAACAAGCTATGCTTATAATAATTATTTACTTGCAATAAGTCAGGAATCAGACCCAGTAACAGGTTTAGCACCTGAAATTACGCCCAATGGTGTTCGTTTCGGTTCGGATGGTTTAAATTTAGTTTTAAGAGCATTTACTGTTTCTGGTTCATCTTCACCAATAGGAGAAGACGAACCAGAAACAGAACCTACAACTAATATAAAACAAATACAACCTGCTTTTGGAGAATTATTAATTTATCCAAATCCAACAAGCGGTATTATTAATTTAAGATTTTCAAATGCAAAAAGAACAAATGTAAAAATTGAATTATTTGATATTAACGGAAGTTTAGTTTCTACAATTATGAATACTGTTTTGGCGCCAGGTTTATATCAAACAATTTATGAACCTGAAAGAATTGATAACGGTCTTTACATTATAAAAATCACGACAGACAAAGGATTTAGCAATTCAAAAGTTTCAATAATAAAATAATTTTTGCGTCATGGTTTTTACAATTTTATAGTTTATACTTAAAAAAAGTTTTAAGAGGTGGACATTTTTTTTTATTTTTTTGCTTGTTGTTTTATATTTGCCAAATCAATAATGAATCAAATACTGTGCCTAGCCCAAATCCATTATGGGCTACAGCAAAATCACTGGTCGATTTAAAATTAGTTTAATAGTTTTTTACGGAAAAGCTGTTTATTATTTTAAGCAATTTGTATATTCTATCCTTTGTTAATTCTTAGCGAACTGCTCTATTCTTGCCTTACTTTTTAATTAATCAGCACCTTTAATAATACCTTTGCGCAAGTTTCCAAACAATTAAGCAACAAATAGTTAGATTCATGTTGGACATAGATAAATTAAGAAGCGGTGAAACAAAGGAGTTTAATAAATTAACCTTCATGTTGTCTGGGAAAGTACTAAATCTAGCCTATCATTTAACAGGAAACAAAGAAGATGCGGAGGACATTACACAAGAAGTTTTTCTTTCAGTATTTAAAGGATTTGCTAATTTTAAAGGAGAGAGTAAAATTTCCACATGGATCTACAGTATAACGGTAAATAAATGCAAAGAAAAAATACGGAGAGAGCTGCGACAAAAGCGAAAAGGAATACACGTTCAACTTGAGAAAGTTGACTTTTACCTTAGTGCTCAAAATACAGATGAAGGAATTATTCAACATGAAGAAGAAACAAAAATGAGAAATATCTTGCAGCGTATTCCTGAAAACCAACGCATTGCGTTTACGATGTTTGCAATGGATGAATTTAGTTATTTGGAAATTGCTGAAGCAATGAATTTATCGATTTCAGCAGTAGAATCATTGCTTTTTAGAGCACGAGTGAATTTGAAAAAAATAATTAATTTAAATAGTGTTAACTAAAACCATAACAATGAAAAAAACAACTATTAACATTTTTCTTTTGGCTTCTGCCCTATTTTCTTCATTTACTAGTTTCAGTCAATGGCAACAAGCTGCTGGAACTGCTGGCTTAAATATACAGTCATTGATAACAAATGGAATGTATAATTTTGCAGGTGGATCGACAGGCGCTTACCTTTCAACAGATAACGGAGCAAATTATGTTTTATCAAATAATGGGAACGATGCAGTTGGGCCTACAAGAGGCTTTGCAAAAAATAACAACTACGTTTATACTTGTACAAGTCAAGGAGTATTCAGAAGTTCAGATAACGGAGCAACTTGGATGTCAACAAGTTCAGGTATTTCCAACTTATTAAACCATGGAATACTAAATGTAGGTACAAAATTATTTCTTGTTGGTGTTGGAGGAGTATATAAGTCTGAAGACAATGGTGATAATTGGAGTGCTGCGGGTTTATCAGGAACTGATGTAAGGTCTATTGCCGCAATGCAAGATACTTTATACATAGGAACATTAAATTCAGGGATTTATAAAAGCACTGATTGGGGGGGGAACTGGGTGTCAATCAATAACGGTTTAGGAAGCTCATCAGGTTTTAGAGCTATGGAATGCAAGGGAAATACTCTATTTGCGGCTGGTCCGATTGGTACAGGAGTATATCGGTCGACAGATTTTGGCGCTAATTGGACCTTACTTTCAGGTGGGCTACCAACCAGTTCTTATCGAGGTTTTGCTAGCAACGATCAATTAATTGTTGCTGGTTCCTTTGGAAGAGGGGTTTTCTACTCTACAAATAATGGAGATTCTTGGACACAAATTAATTCGGGATTGACAGATACAACTATTTTTGATCTCGCGCTTAATGATAATTATCTCATCGCAGCGACAAATACACAAGGTGTTTTTCGTTTTCCCTTAATGGCACTTTTTAGCATAACGGAGCAATTAAATTCCAACGAGCCAATTGTACTTTATCCTAATCCAACTAAAAATCAACTTAATTTCCAATTGAGTACAAAACAAGAAACAGCTTGTTATGTTATTTACAATTATTTTGGGCAAGAGGTAGGAAATGGATCGCTTAATAATGGAGCTAATTCTATTGATACTTCTCCTTTTAAAGCTGGTGTTTATTATTTAAAAATAGGAGATATAATCAGTCAAAAACATAAATTTATTATTCAATAATATGAAAGAATTAGAAGGGTTTAAATTTTCTTCAAGAATTGAAGTATCAGATAAATTAGCAAATAAATTAGCTGTCATTCCTAATCAGTCGCGCGCTCCAATTTTTCATTTTTATTATGCTGCAGCTGCCATTGTATTGCTAATTTCAATTAATGTATTTGCTGTTTTGTACTCAAATCAAACGAAGAAAATCAACATAGAAAACACAGAATATTTCGAAGAATGGACTTAAAACAAAAAAGAAAATGAAAAGATACAAGGTAATAATTTGGATTTTAGTAATCATTAATATTGGTTTAATTTCGTTTATGTTTTTTCAACATAGGACACACCAACGACCAAGAATTGTAAAGATTCTAAATATTGAAGGAGAAAGAGCAAGTGAAATAAATCGTATGGAAATAATTCATTTTAAGGAAAAGAAAAAATTAATCAATAAATCAAAAAAACTTCGTGCAAAACTTCTCTTTTCTTTTGAAAATGAAATTCCTGAAAGTCAGGCAGATAGTATTCTACATCTTATTAGCGACAATCAATATGAACTGGATAAAATGACCTATCTTTTCTTTAAAGATATTAAAAGTAAATGCTCCGTAAAAGAAAGAGAGAAATTAAATAATTTTTTTACAAGGGTTTTGGAAGAAGGACCTCGACATAAAAAATGAAAGTTTCCTTCTTCCTTTTTTTCTTGTCATTTGGTTATTCCTTAAATTGTTATGGACAACTTAGTATCATTCCGACTTGGAACATTAAGCCCCTTGAGCTACAGCATGTTTATTTAAACCAGAATAACGATTCCATAAGCTTTTCTTCACTAAAAATTTATTTCTCCGATTTTCGCTTTAAGGATAAAATAAGTGGACGTATTACATCAATTGACACCCTAATTTTTTATGATTTATCTGATTCCTCTACGCATAGTTTTTTTAATGATTTAAATTTATCAAACTATGAATCTGTCGCTTTTACGCTTGGTTTAGATAGCTCAAAAAATGTTTCTGGTGAATTAGAAAATGCTTATGACCCTCTTCTTGGAATGTATTGGGCTTGGAACACAGGATATATTAACTTGAAAATCATGGGGAAAAGCAACGCTGTTCCTACGAACTCTCACGAGTTTGAATTTCACCTTGGAGGTTATCGTTCTCCTTTTGCTACTGCACAAACTATTCAGGTAGATTTAAATGACCAATACATTTATTTTGACTTGGAAAAATTGTTTTCCGAAAGCATAAACCTTACTAAAAACCATCATATTATGTTGCCGTGTAAAGATGCTTTCTTAATTTCGCAAGGTCTTTCTGCCTGTTTTAAGTAAGTTATGAATAGTTCAAGCTTCTTGTTTATTTGTTTTTTGGGTTTTTCAATTTTTGCTTTTACACTTAAAAAAGTGATTCCTCATCCATTTTATCAACCTAAAGAATGGCCGAAGCCAACTTATAATTTCAAAGGTAATCCACTAGACGATGCAAAATTTGAATTGGGAAGGGCCTTGTTTTATGATCCGATTCTTTCGCGTGACTCATCAATTTCTTGTGCTTCTTGTCACTTGCAATTTACAGCTTTTGCACATGTTGATCACAAAACAAGTCATGGAATTGAGGGACGCATTGGAAAAAGAAATGCTCCAGGTCTTGCTAATTTAGCTTGGCGAAAATTATTTCATTGGGATGGTGGTGTCTTGAATTTAAATGCGCAAGCGATTAATCCCATCACGCATGTCGATGAGATGGATATGGCACTTGATTCTTTAATGTACCGCTTAGATCGCTCTCCAATTTATTCGGCAGCATTTAAACGTACTTTTGGCACGGACGATATTCGACCTTTTCATTTGGTAAAAGCTCTTGCACAATTTACTGTAGCTCTGATTTCGGAGAATTCTAAATACGATAAGGTAAAACGTGGAGAAGATGGGTTAGAATTTACAGACCAAGAGAAAAAAGGACTTAGTCTCTTTAATAATTTCTGTAGTTCGTGCCATAAACCACCATTTTTTGCAAGCGATGATTATAAATCCAATGGTCTCCCGATTGACACTGAACTAATGGATTTTGGAAGAATGACAATAACTGGCAACAAACGGGATTCATTACTTTTTATGGTGCCAACGCTTCGCAACATTGAATATAGTTTTCCATATATGCACGATGGACGAATTTCAAAGCTGAAAGATGTGATTAAACATTACACGCTTTTAGATTATTCAAACCCATTACTAAGTAAAGAATTAAGAAGAAATCCCGTCAGACTTTCAGATAACGAACAAAAAGACCTATTGGCTTTTTTAAAAACATTAACGGATAAAACCTTTCTTTTTGATGAGCGATTTAAATATTCAACAATTAAATAGATTTGTACGCAAGGTGAATCAGAAAAAAGTTACTAATTAATAAACATAATTTATACAAATGAAAAAAATAATTCTTTCCTCGTTTCTAATGCTCACCATATCACTATTTGGACAAACAAATCCTGCAATAACGAATTGGTTAATTAACACAACTGGTCTTACCGGCAGGCATTATGTAAATGGAAATCCTACGCCTATTGTTGATGCAGTTTCTGCAAATGTTCAAACGGTTCAATATTCTGCTTCTTGGGTTTATGTTTCAACAAAAGGAATTCCGTCTTACATTACAGGGCCATTTTTAGATGGTAATCCCTCATTGGCTACAAGTCAAAATGCGATTTTTAAGATTTCCTTAAATCCAGTTCAAAATACAGGTAATCCGATAAATACTAATGGAGGAAATATCGGTATTTTTATAAATGGTGTTGCTTTATTTGATTATAGAGATGGTATTTCGTGGAAGAATTCAACAAATTCGCTTGCTGGAGGTCCACTTGGAGGAATGGGAGACGGTATTTGGAACAGAGATGCAATTCCAGCAGAAAAAGTCGGTTTTGATTGCGCTAAAGGTCATCCAGCTATGGGAAATTACCATCACCACCAAAATCCTAGTGCTTTTAATTTAGATCTAACGGTAATTTCAAACATTTGCGACATTTACGCAGCTGACGGATTATATGCTATAAATCCAACCGTACATTCTCCTCTTATTGGATTTGCATACGATGGATTCCCGATTTATGGTGCTTATGGATATGCTAATACGGACGGAACAGGAGGTATTACGAGAATTAAATCTAGTTATCAATTGCGGAATATTAGCACGCGAACTACCTATTCTACTGGTGCAACAGTAACAGCAGGACCTGCAGTTTCAACTACTTATCCTTTGGGCTATTTTAGGGAAGATTATGAGTACATAGCTCAGGCAGGACAAGATTATTTAGATGAACACAATGGGCGTTTTTGTATTACCCCAGAATATCCAAACGGTATTTATTGCTATTTCGCAACCGTAGATGAAAATTGGAACTCTGCTTATCCTTATGTTGTTGGTCCAACGTTTTACGGAACAAAAACAGGAGCTAAAGTTACTTCAATTACAGAAACGGTTACCACTTATACTTCAACAAGTGAACTCTCTGAAAACACGGCTGTTGAGCTTAAGGTTTTTCCGAATCCAACAAATGATGTGCTTATGGTTCAATTAAGTAACTTGATCAAAGAGAATGTTACGATTAAATTAGTTGATTTGACAGGAAAAGTGATTGATACAAAGATCATTTATCAAGGAAGTACAATTGCTTATTTTGATGTGAGCACAGTCTATAGTGGGCAGTATATCATTCAAATTGGCGAAGGGAAGCAGCAGAAAACTATTAATGTGAATATCGCAGATTAATATTTCCTGTTTTTTGCTACGTAAATTTTCTAGTATATAGCAAAGTTAATATAGTTTCCAATTCTCTTTGCGTACTTTTGCACTATGTTACCTGAACGACCTATTTCGGATTGGATTCCTCTGTCCTTAAAAGAAGCTAAAAAAAGAGCTTGGGAAGAATTTGATGTCATCCTTATTTCTGGCGATGCCTATGTCGATCACCCAGCATTTGGAACGGCTGTTGTTAGTAGAATTATTGAAGATGAAGGTCTGCGAATTGGTATTGTTGCCCAGCCAAATTGGAAAGATGATTTAAGGGATTTTAAAAAACTTGGGAAACCAAAACTTTTCTTCGGCGTTACAGCTGGTTGCATGGATTCAATGGTAAATCACTACACGGCAAACAAGCGATTACGTTCCACCGATGCCTACACACCTGGTGGCGAAGCGGGTTTTCGACCAGATTATGCTTCGATAGTTTATTCAAACATCTTAAAAGACCTTTTTCCAGATGTCCCAGTTGTTCTTGGTGGCATTGAATCGTCTTTGAGACGTGTAACGCATTATGATTACTGGAAAGATGCATTAATGCCTAGTATTTTAGTAGATTCAAAAGCTGATTTATTGGTTTATGGAATGGGCGACCAACCTTTGCGGGAGTTACTGCGACTTTTGAAAAAAGGAGTTCCTTTTGATCAAGCAAAAACCTTAAAACAAGTAGCCTTTCTTCAAGATAAAGCACTTCCCTTGCCGAAAAATAAAAATTGGGAAACGGTTGAATTAGCAAGTCACGAAGTATGTCTTGAAGATAAAATTAAATATGCCGCCAATTTTAAAATTGTAGAAGTTGAATCCAATAAATGGGAAGCAAATCGAATTACTCAGGAAGTCGGTACTGAAATTTTAGTCGTTAATCCTCCCTACAAAACAATGGACGAAAATGAAATAGATCGCTCTTTTGATTTACCCTACACGCGCTTACCTCATCCAAGATATAAAAAACGAGGTGCCATCCCTGCCTATGATATGATTAAGTTTTCAATCAACATGCACAGAGGCTGTTTTGGTGGCTGCAGCTTTTGCACCATTTCTGCGCATCAAGGAAAATTTATTGCATCGAGAAGTGAAAAATCTATTTTAGCGGAAGTCGAAGAAGTGGTTGCTCACCCTGAATTTCGTGGATATATCTCTGATTTAGGAGGGCCATCTGCAAATATGTATAAAATGAAAGGCAAAGACGAGGCAATTTGTGCGCGTTGCACTTCCCCAAGTTGTATTCATCCTGTTATTTGTAATAATTTGGATACCTCTCATAAACCAATGACGGACTTGTATCGCAAAGTTGATGCACATCCAAAAGTGAAAAAGGCATTTGTCGGTTCTGGTATTCGCTACGATTTATTAGTGGATGATTTTAATAAAAACAATGAAGATGGCAATCACGATGAGTACATTGAACAAGTAATAACAAGGCATGTGAGCGGCAGGTTAAAAGTTGCACCTGAACATACATCTGATGCTACATTAAGGGTGATGCGCAAACCATCGTTTAAGTATTTCCATAAATTCAAAGAGAAATACGATAAGATTTCGGAAAAACACGGACTCAAACAGCAACTTATTCCATATTTTATTTCGTCTCATCCTGGCTGCGAAGAAGAAGATATGGCAAATTTAGCCGCAGAAACAAAAGATATGGGTTTTCAATTGGAACAAGTGCAGGATTTTACGCCAACACCAATGACCGTTGCTGAAGTTATTTATTACACTGGTGTTCATCCCTATACTTTAAAACCCATAAAAACGGTTAAAACAAAAGAAGAAAAGCTAAATCAAAATCGCTTTTTCTTTTGGTACAAGCGTGAAAATAAAGAATGGATTAAACAAAGGCTTGAGAAAGCAAAACGGCCAGATTTAATTGAAAAATTACTGGGTGATTCCAATGCACCTGCTGTAAAAGCTGTTCCGAAATGGTTAGAAGAAAGAAGAAAAAAAGGAAATTAAAAAAAAATTTGTGATCAATAAACGCCCGAGTTTACTTATCTTATTTGGAAGCCTAGTGTTTCTTGCAGCTAGTTTTCTATTTACATTAATCGTTCATTTATTTATTTTTTCATTAAATAATTTAACAATTGTTCTAATTCCTCTTATCTCTGGAGGATTTGCTTACCTGATTTTTTATTTCTTGCTAAAACAATTTATTAGCACACGACTTTCACAGATTTACAACTCAATTCAACTTATTCAAAACACAAATTTAGCTTCAAATAACTCCATTGATACATTGATGGATAAAGCAGAAATAGAGGTTGCAAAATGGAAAAACGACAGAAATTTTGAAATTACACGCTTGAAAGAACAGGAGCAATTTAGAAGAGAATTTTTGGGGAATCTTGCCCACGAACTTAAAACACCTGTTTTTTCAATTCAAGGTTACATCGTAACTTTACTTGAGGGCGGATTAGAAGATAAAAAAATTAATCGCTCGTTTTTGGAGCGTGCCGAAAAGGCAACTGACCGTATGGCAAGTATTTTGGATGATTTAGATCAAATTACTAAATTAGAAGTAGATGAACTAAAGAATGAAATTCGTTCTTTTGATATAATTGAAGTGATAAAAGAAACTTTTGAATCGCTTGAAATTTTAGCGAAATCGAAAGACTATAATTTAACGTTTGCTAAAGAATATTCGCCAATATATGTTATGGCGGATCGCACAAAAATTGGTCAAGTATTTTCCAACTTGTTTGGAAATGCCCTTGCTTATGGAATTGAAAAAGGCACTTGCACAATTACGCTCACTCAAATTGAAGATTTTATAGAAATCGAAGTGAGTGACGATGGGCCAGGAATTGATCAAGAACACCACAATCGTTTATTTGAGCGATTTTATAGAGTAGAAAAAAGTAGAAATCGGCACGAAGGTGGGTCAGGATTGGGTTTAGCAATTGTGAAACATATTATTGAATCTCACGGACATACCATCTATTTAAAAAGCGAATTTGGAGTTGGAACGACTTTCTATTTTAACCTAAAGAAAAGTGCTGTGTCTGGCCCTGTAAGTTCTCGGGGAATTCCATTAAATTAAAGGCAATAGTTTACGATAAACATGAGCGAAAAACAAGTTTTTACCTTACAGCAAGTTGTTCGATCAATAAAAAAAACCTTAGAAGATCGCTATACCCAAAATTATTGGGTGAAAGCAGAAATGCATAAATTAAACCGTTATCCTAGCGGGCATGCTTTTCCTGAATTGGTTCAAAAAGATGATAATAAAATTGTGGCGCAAATTACGGGTACAATCTGGAAACAACAGCTCGAGCGCATAAATACTAAATTTATAGAAGTCGTAAAGGAACCGCTGAAAGAAGGAACGACACTACTTCTTTTGGTGAAGATAAACTACAGTGAAACCTTTGGTTTAGGATTGCAAATTTTAGATATTGACCCTTCTTTTTCTCTAGGGGAATTGCAAAAGCAACGAGAAGAAACATTGCGAAAGCTTGCAAAAGAAGGCTTGTTAAATCTCAATCAAAAATTACATTTTCCCATACTTCCAAAACGCGTTGCCATTATTTCAGCAGATTCTAGTAAAGGGCTCTCTGATTTTTTACAAGTATTACAAGAAAATGAAAAATCCTATTTCATATTTACACATCTTTTTAATGCATACTTACAAGGAGATGTTGCAGTTCAAAGTATCATTTCTGCACTAAAAAAAATTAAAAGAGTAAAAGACCATTTTGATATTGTAATAATTGTCCGTGGTGGTGGTGCAGAGGTCGGAATGACCTGTTACAACAACTACGATCTTTGTAAAGCCATTGCAGAATTTCCTTTGCCTGTGCTTACTGGAATTGGTCACTCTACAAATCTCAATGTCGCTGAAATGGTTTCATTTAGAAATGAGATTACACCTACCAAATTAGCAGAATTCCTGCTGCAAACCTTTCGTGAATTTGAACAAGAAACAAAACGCTTAAATCGGGAAATGATTGCTCATTCCTTACAATTAATTGATAAAACAAAGCAGGATTTTAATGGCCAGGTTCGTGTTTTTAAGCACGCATCTCTTCGTTTTACTGATTCACTTAAAAATGAACTAAACCAACAAATAATAGAACTTAAAAATACTACTCGTTATTTTTTAAAAAATGAAAATGATGCTGTGCTATCTCTGAAAAATGATTACCGTATTGTTACAAAAGAAATTATCACAGCTGAAAGAAATACCTTGTCGCTAATTAGTAAGCCAATAAAAGGCTCCCTTTTGCACTTTTTTGAACGGAAAGAATCAGATTTAGAACAATTGGAGAAAACTGTTAATATTCTCAATCCTAGCAATGTTTTACAAAGAGGTTATAGCTTGACTTTATTAAATGGAAAAATACTATCTGCTAAAAACAAACCAAAAAAAGGGGATTTGATTGAAAGTAAAACAAATTCTTTGACACTTTTTTCCCGTGTTGAAAAAACGAGTGAAAATACTTAATGGGTTTTTGTCATTGACTCAGGGACACAAATTATAAAATCTGCTTTTCCCAAATTTTCTGCATCCAACTTATTGATATTTTTTTGACTTACAGTGGAGATTGTTAAAGCCTTTACCTCTGGTTTTTCTTCTTGAATGTACCAAAGTATTCCCTGGAAGTAATCAGAATGAAAAGCACCATTAAAATGTAAAACGACTTTATTATTTTTCATTTCTTTCATGATAAATTTCGCCATGGTTGCATCCTTAAATGCTTGCGCTTCAACCATTCCTTTTCCTTTACTTGGAAACATTTCTCGAACAGCAATGTATTGAGAAAGTGAAGTGTCGAGTTTGAAATAGTTATCTGCCATTTGAGAACGAATTAAAGGTGAAAGTGTATCAAGTGCAGCTCGTCCCTTTTTAAATAAAAGAGAAGCATATTTCCGCTCAACATTTGAAGCAATACACGTCAATTTTTTATCCTTCGCAAAATCTAACAAAGGTTTATAATCTGTTGTATAATTTTCCCACAAACGACAAGAATCCTTAAACTGTTTTTCGTTTAATTCTCCCGATAAATAGCGATCTACAACACCTTGCTGATCTTGTTCAAACATTTCAAATCCTAAAACAAGATTTGTTTGATGTACATCATAAAGTGACAACATTAATTCATATTGTAGCCAATGAGTAATTGGATTATCATGAAATTCTCCGAATAGCACGAGCTCTTTTTTTGAGGAAGATTCTTGCATTTTTTTATAGGAAATACTTTTTCCTTTGGCTGTGTAAATTTTAAAAGCTTGCTCATTTTGAGCTGATAAATTTGTAAAACATAAGAAAAAAAGGAAAAAAACAAGAGATTTCAATCCGAATAAATTTGTCATAAATTGTGCTATTTGATACATAAGTAGTGTTTTTATTCAAATGTATCGATTCTTATTTACATATTTATTTTGCGCAAGCTTTCTGAATCTCTTTTTTATAGAAGTTACATCTTGACAATTACAAATCAAAATGGACAAACTGAGACTAAAACCATTATCGTCAACTAATTTAAATTTGCAAAAATAATCTATCTTTGAATTCTAAATTTCCCTAAAATGAAAGCACTTTTTATCTTATTTTCTATTCTTTTTGTTCAATTTACTGCAAAAAGTCAAACATGGAGCGGCGAAGTCGCACAGTTATTTTATGATAAATGTTCAAAGTGCCACCATCCTGGAGGGCTTGCTCCAGTTTCCTTAATGACTTACGATGAAGTTTCTCCAATGTCAACAATAATAAGTCAGTATATAACAAATGACGAAATGCCACCTTGGCCGCCAGACAATTCTTACCAAGAATATTTACATACTCGTTCCTTAAGTAGTACTGAAAAAACTACAGTGATAAATTGGCTTAACAATGGTTTGCCACAAGGAAATAGTGCTGCAATTCCACCACCACCCGTTTACACCAATAATACTATTTTAGGAAATGGTGACCTAACAGTTCAGATACCGACATATATGAGTAAGGCTACTGCAAACGACGATTATGTTTGTTTCTCAGTTCCAACTTATTTAACGCAAAATCGCATTATAAAAGCCGTTGAAGTTGTTCCGGGAAACCGAGAAATCGTGCACCATGCTTTAATTTTTATCGATCCAAGTGGTATCGAAAGTACAGATACGCTTGATGGACTTTGTGCAAGTCCTAGTAACGCCTCAACAAAATTAGTAATCGGATATACTCCGGGGGCATCACCAATGATTTTACCTTCTGTTAGTCCGCTTGCTTTGGGTATGGATATTGGTCCAGGATCCAATATTTACTTCGCGATGCATTATCCCGTCGGTAGTTACGGCGAATTTGATAGCACAAAAGTTATTCTACATTTTTATCCACCAGGCACGACAAACATCAGGCAGATTTCTGCGAGTCCTTTGATTAGCAATAACAATTTTACACTTCCTGCAAATCAAGTCACGAATTTAACAGCACAATATCCTGCAAATGGTGGAGTACCAACAAATTTTTCGGTTCTATCCGTTTTTCCTCACATGCATTTACTTGGTGAAAACATTAAAGCCTATGCTTACAAAGCAAATCAAGATACCATCAAATTTGTAAATATTCCACACTGGGATTTTCATTGGCAAGATTTTTATTTTTTTCGGAATTTACAAAAAGTTGCTACAGGTTATAGAATTAAAGGTGAAGCAAAATATGATAATACTGTAAATAATCCCCATAACCCAAATTCGCCGCCTCTTAATGTGAGCAGTGGATTTAATACAACAGATGAAATGTTTTTAGTGTATTTTCATTTTATGCCTTACATGAATGGCGATGAGAACTACGATTTAGAAGAGTTAATGAGCGCAAGTTTAGCGGAATATCTCCCTGAAGATCCAAATGGAATAATGACATTTCCAAATCCATTTCGGGAAAGCGTGCAAATAGAATTCAAAGAACCATTGGAAAGTGGTGACCTTCTTTCTATCTATTCTAGTGCTGGAGATTTTATCTGTAAACTAACACCACTTATTGGCACAAAAGAGCTTATTTGGGATGGTAAAAATAGTAATAGAGAAATCATTTCAAGCGGAGTTTATTATCTTTCAGCGAGAATTAAGGGTAAAGCATATTCAAAGAAACTATTGAAATTTGATTAATTTAAAGTAAGATTTTAGATAATTTCTGTATATTTGCCGACCTACAAATTGGTCTCGTGGCCGAGCGGCTAGGCACCGGTCTGCAAAACCGACTACAGCGGTTCGAATCCGCTCGAGACCTCAAACAAAAAGCTTGATGAAAATCAGGCTTTTTTAATTTCTGCCAAGCAAAGATTGCTTGAAAAGAAAATAAAAAGCATGAATGGATTCGAAGAAGACGAAAGCTTTTTGATTGATAAATAATACATTACTTCGGTTCATAAAATAATCCGCTCGAAACCTCAAACAAAAAGCTTGATGAAAATCAGGCTTTTTTTTATTTTACACATCGTGTAAATTTATTTTTCATAAACATTGTTTACCATTTTACTCAAAATCGACAAGCATTCAATTGATGAAAATATTTTGGGATTTCAAAACTATATCGTAATATTGCAATATAAATTTCTACTTAGATAAATGGGTGCAACAAAAACCGAACACTTTACAGATTATCAAAATCACATTGCGACCCTTTCAAAGGCATTAGGACACCCAGCAAGGGTTGCTATTATTGAGTATTTAATGAAAGTCGACACTTGTATCTGTGGCGACATCGTTAATGAATTACCTTTAGCACAGCCGACAGTTTCGCAACATTTGAAAGAACTCAAAAATGCGGGACTTATTAAAGGCAATATTGAAGGAAATGCTATTTGTTACTGTATTGACGAAAAATCATTGACGAAACTTCGAGATTATTTCGCAAATATTTCGGACAGCTTAGAAAAGAAAAAAAATAATTGTTGCTAGCAATATAAATTCAAAGAAAATGAAAATTGAACAAATAAAGAAACATTTGAGCAACACTGAAACAGTGAATTTTGTACTTCAAAACGGAACTATTGTTCCTGAACATTTCCATGTTACTGAGCTTGGTGTTGTAACTAAACATTTCATCGACTGCGGTGGAATCATAAGATTTGAAAAAGTCGCAAATTTTCAATTGTGGAATGCCAACGATTTTGAACACCGATTAAAACCAACAAAGTTGCTTGACATTATCAAGCTATCCGAAGAAAAATTGGGAATGGAAGATTTAGAAATTGAAGTTGAATATCAAGCTGAAACAATTGGTAAGTATGATTTAGAATTTAATGGAAAAAACTTTGTTCTTATTTCAAAACAAACTGCTTGTTTGGCTGCTGATAGTTGTGGTATTCCCTCGTTGGAAAATAGTAAAGAAAAAGTGCAACAAGATTGCACACCAGGAGGGGGTTGCTGTTAATTAAAAATTATGACTTTAAAAGAATTTATCATTAAATACAAGAAACCTATAATAATAACAGTTTCGATAACTGTTTTACAAATCATTTGGGGTTTTGACCCAAAATTTTGTATCATAAATATTATTTGGCTTTTTGTTTAAAATAGTAATAAAGGAATGAAAAATATATTAGTTCTTTGCACGGGTAACAGTTGTCGAAGCCAAATTGCAGAAGGCTACTTACGACATTTCGCAGGCGAAAAAGCAGAAATTTATAGTGCTGGTATTGAAACCCATGGAGTTAATCCGAGAGCAATTTCAATAATGAAAGAGGATGGCATTGACATTTATAAACATACTTCAAACAATATTGACGAATATCTTGACATTGATTTTGATTTTGTGATTACGGTTTGTGACAATGCCAAAGAACACTGTCCAATCTTTCCAACCAAAGCCAAAAAGTTTCATCACAACTTTCCTGATCCTGCAAAATCAAAAGGGACAGAAGAAGAAGTTTTAGAGGAATTCCGTCAAGTTCGACAAATGATTAAAGACTATTCAAAACAGTTTGTAAGCGACAATTTATTTTAAGAAATCCAGGGGTTTTTCTAATAATCTTGATTTTAGTAGTTCGTTTCTTATTATATAAATAAGTGTAGACTTTCGTGCCAACAATCAAAATCCTAATCAAATTCATAACGCGAACAATAATCTCAATTTGAGAAATTAATCTATTTTCCTTTCTTTTTTTCTTGACAAAAAAAGAAACCAAAAAGTCAAGGCTCTGAATTTCCATTTTGTTCGCAAATCATTATTTTACAAATATTTATAACTCGTAGCGAACAATTTTTACTCCTTTCTGAAACTGAAATTTTTCAAAAATGTTCTTGCAGAAATTTTAAAAATTAACAGTTTCAGTTCAGCAGCAAAAACCATGAAATTCAAGGCCGAATAGTGTTCGCTAATATTCACTAAATAGTTCTCACCTCTAATAAATTCTAGATTTTTAACATTACAATATTTTAGTGGTAAGAAAGCGAATACTCAATTATATAATTGTACTCTCAAACATTTCCATTATTTTTGAGGAAACAAATCTAATGCCTTACAATCAGACCACAGAAGAACGCTTTGCACCTTATTTTCATACAGATAGTACTTCTTTTGCAGGCTCTCTTGCTTTTGAAACATTAGATAAACTTATTAAAATTTAGGTTAAATATTAAGATGGATCATAAACTTCTACTGAAAGAGATAAGGAATAAAAAATTCGAGAAAATATATTTTCTTCATGGAGAAGAGCCCTATTTTATTGATGTTTTAACGAAAGCAATTCAGGATAATGCCTTAGAAGAAAGTGAGCGCGATTTTAACCAATCGATTTTATATGGAAAAGATGCTGAAGTCCTTTCGCTTATAAGCGAATTAAAATCATACCCAATGATGGCTGAAAGAAGATTGGTTATCTTAAAAGAAGCTCAATATTTTAAAGCTATTGAACAACTAGAATCCTACTTAGAAAATCCAGCTAACTCTACTATTTTTGTTATTTGCTACAAATACAAAACGTTTGATGCACGCAAAAAAACATTAAAAAATGCGCTAAAAAATGGTGTGGTTTTTAAATCTGAAAAGGTGAAAGAATACCAATTAGCAGAATGGATTCAGCAATATATAAAAACAACAGGTTACGAGTTGACTTCAAAAGCATGTATGCTATTGATAGAATCCTTAGGAAATGATCTAGGTAGAATTGTAAAAGAACTTGAAAAACTAGCAGTTTTAATCGAAAAAGGAACAATTATTAACGAAAATCACATTGAGGAAAACATTGGAATATCGAAGGATTATAATGTTTTTGAGTTAACAAATGCAGTAGCGAACAAGGATAATTTGAAAGCGCTTAAAATAGTGGATTATTTTGAACATAACCCAAAAGCAGCAGATTTGGTCTTTGTAATTTCAAATTTATTTAAGTTTTTCTCTCAAATTATGCGCATACATTTTTTACCAAATAAGTCAAGAGAAGCTGTGGCGCGAGCTCTCGGTGTTCATCCTTTTGTTGCTGGTGAATTGACAAATGCAAAAAATAAATACGATCCTCGAAAAATTGCTGCAAATATTGCCCTCATCCACGAATACGATTTAAAGTCAAAAGGTGTGGGAAATACAAGTGCAACTCAAGGTGAACTTATGCGAGAAATGGTTTATCAACTCATACACTAATGGCCCTATTTTACGCTTCTGATATCA
Organism: Crocinitomicaceae bacterium; assembly: GCA_044358215.1. GTDB lineage: Bacteria > Bacteroidota > Bacteroidia > Flavobacteriales_D > Crocinitomicaceae > UBA952. Next base: position 20,109 of record JBIKOE010000017.1, on the reverse strand, counting down.
CTGATACTACAAAAACCTACATGCTTTCTGAAGAGGAATCCAAACATTGTATCCGCGTTCTTCGCAAAAAAAAGGACGATGAGATAGAATTAGTAAACGGAAAAGGCGGACAGTTTTTTGCGCTAATTTGTGATGCCCACGAAAAACGATGTCAGGTAGAAATAACCCGCACAATTTTTCATTCTCCAAGCAAAGCAATTCACATTGGACTTGCACCTACAAAAAATATGGACAGAATTGAATGGTTTGTTGAAAAAGCAACAGAGCTTGGATTGACAAAACTCAGTTTTTTGAGCTGCACGAATAACGAGCGAAATGCTGTAAAATTAGAGCGCGTAAACAAAATTGCAATTGGTGCTATGAAACAATCCAAACGATTTTATCTTCCTGAAATTTGTGAACTTATTCCTTTTAATCTTTTTGTTACCAATAATCCTGGTGGTTATATCGGACATTGTTATGAGTCCGAAAAACAAGAAATAACAACACTGCAAAAAGATGCTGTTTTTTTAATCGGTCCGGAAGGAGATTTCACAGAAAAAGAAGTGCAACTAGCGCTGGAAAATGATTACACAGCAATAGCATTGAGTACTTTTCGCTTACGAACGGAAACAGCTGCTTTAACTGCTGTTTTTGGCTTGAATGCACAATTCTAATTATTGAATTTGCTCTCGAATATCTTTAATGTTAAACTGAATCATTTTTTTATCCTTGTACTCATTGGTTTCCAAAGTATAGGCCATTTCAAAAGGAAGACCTCTTGCGACTTGATTTTCTTTAAGCGCCATATTAAATCCAATAGCATCGTAAATCAATCTTGAATTTGCTTGGGTAACTTTCAACTTCAAATGCGCTTCTTTCAAAACACGAACTTCTGTTGAATATAAATTTGAGGAATAAAATACGGGCTTCATATTTCCAGGACCATGAGGCTCAAAATCTTCAATAATTCGCTTCATTCTTGGAATAACTAAAGGCGACTCATTACCATGTATTTGGTTTAAATCGATCGAAATATCAAGAGCTTGGGTTGGAATTCTGTCTTCGATGGCTAAATTATTCTGGACATACTCTTCGAAGCGCACTTTAAAAGCCGCTAAATTTTCTAGTTTCATCGACATCCCTGCAGCATGCGTATGTCCGCCAAACTGCTCCAAAAGATCTTCGCAAGAAAGTAGTGCTTTATACAAATCAAAGTTCCGAACACTTCTCGCTGAACCACTCACAATTCCCTCAGATTCTGTTAAGACAATCGTTGGACGATAATGCTTTTCAATAAGACGTGAAGCAACAATTCCCACCACGCCTTTATGCCAAGATGGATCAAAAACAACGGTAGAACAACGCGTCGAAAAGCCAGGATCTTTTTCTATTTGTTGAAGTGCTTCTTTTGTAATTTGTTGGTCTAAACCTTTGCGCTCTGTATTATCCGAATTTATTTCTAAAGCCAAATGCTTTAATTCATCTAAATCACTAGAAATCATTAATTCTACCGCCATTTTTCCAGAACGCAGACGCCCCGCTGCATTTATTCTCGGACCGATAATAAAAACAACATCCGTTAAACTGAGTGGCATTTCTTTTCCTGCTAAATCCAATAATTCTTGAAAAGCTATTCGCGGTTTTGCATTTAGCAATTTCAAGCCATGAAAACAAAGAATTCGGTTTTCAGCAACAATAGGAACGATATCCGCTCCAATGCTAATTGCTACCAAATCCAATTCATTGAACAATTTTGTAAGTGGAATCTTACTTTTCTGCAAAAAACCTTGGAGGAATTTAAATCCAACGCCACAACCTGATAATTCTTTAAAGGGATAAAGGCAATCCTTTCTTTTTGGATCTAAAACAATACAAGCAGGAAGTTCCTCTCCTGGTTCGTGGTGGTCGCAAATTATAAAATCAATTCCTTTTTCTTTTGCATATGCAACTTTATCGTTTGCTTTAATTCCGCAATCGAGTGCAATAATTAATGTTTGTTTATTCGAATAGGCAAAATCTATTCCTTGAAAACTTATTCCATAGCCTTCAGTATAACGATCTGGAATGTAGTATTCAATAGAAGGTAAATATTCCTTTAGAATACTAAAAAGCAAAGCAACAGCAGTTGTGCCATCAACATCATAGTCGCCAAAAAGCAAAATGCGTTCCTTGTTTTTAATTGCTTTCATTATTCTAGCGACTGCCTTATCCATATCTTTCATTAAAAATGGATCATGCAAATTGTTGAGGTCTGGGCGAAAAAATTCTTGGGCCTTTTTAAAGTCATCTATTCCACGCTGCAGAAGAAGTTCTGCAACAATTCTGTCGACTTTTAATTCAGCTCTTAAAGCTTCGATTTTAGATTGCTCTTGTCCGTTTTTAATGAGCCATTTTTTTTCCATTTTTAACTTGTTTTTACATTAAGTTAATGAAAAATAGCAGAACTCGAGCAAGAAAAAGTAATTTTTTAATTTATTTTAGAAACTTAATCGACATAACTTAATTTCAACATATTTGCACTTCCAAGTTCTTCTAAAGGAATGGAGGCAATATTAATTACTAAATCACCAAGTTTTAAAATTGAATCATTTTTCATTGTTTGTTTAATGTCTGCAATCGTATGATCGGTGCTAATTCGCTTGTTATAGTAAAAAGCACGAACTCCCCAAACTAAACTTAACTGAGTAAGAATTTTAGAATTACTTGTAAAGACAAAAATCTCTGTGTTAGGTCTTTGTGAAGAAATTTTATAAGCAGTATAACCCGAAAAAGACATGGTAATAATTGCCGCTGCTTTAACGCGTTGCGCCAAACGACAAGCATTAAAACAAATAGAATCCGATATAAAACGACTTTGATTTTCCTTAGGAATTTCTTCCTTATGGTAAATTCCGCTATGCGTCTCCATTTCTTTAATTATGTTGCTCATCGTTTTTATAACCTCAACAGGAAATTTTCCTATAGAAGTTTCTCCAGACAACATAACAGCATCGGTACCATCAAGAACAGCATTTGCAACATCATTCACTTCTGCGCGAGAAGGCGTCATACTTGAAATCATTGATTCCATCATTTGAGTAGCTACGATTACTGGCTTTGCGGAAAGATTACATTTTGAAATCAACATTTTTTGAATAAGTGGAACATTTTGATACGGAATTTCAACTCCTAAATCTCCTCTCGCAACCATCAAAGCATCACTTTCAGCGATAATTCCGTCAATGTTTTCCAATGCTTCCGGTTTTTCAATTTTAGCAATAACTTTTGCATGGTGTTTACGAGCAGAAATATGTTTTTTTAATTCAATAATATCGTGTGCAGAACGCACAAATGAAAGTGCAATCCAATCAGCGCCATTATCGAGTGCAAAATGTAAATCTTTTTCATCTTTTTCAGTTAAAGAAGGTAAAGAAATTGAAGTGTTGGGTAAATTCACGCCTTTTTTGGAAGAAAGAATTCCACCTTGTATAATTTTACATAAAATTTCAGTTTTTCCGTCTGTTGCTATTACTTCCAGCATTATTTTTCCATCATCCAATAAGATTTTTTCTCCGGATTTAACATCTTGTGGTAGTTTTACATAATTAATAGAAAAGCGCTCGGAATTTCCAACTATTTTCTCGACAAGAATTTTTATTTCCTTGCCTACTTCCAAAAGAACGCCGTTGTTTTCCATTTCATTGGTTCGAATTTTTGGACCTTGGAGATCGGCAAGAATAGAAACATTCATTCCCATTTCAGCATTCAATTCTCTAATTTGTTTTATTGCACTTAGATGGTCTTCGTAGTTTCCATGTGAAAAGTTTAAACGACAAACATTAAGCCCTGATTCAATCATTTCTCGAAGTACTTCTTTTGAAGATGATGAAGGGCCTATTGTTGCAACTATTTTTGTTTTTTTCATTTCTTAGAATGTTAAATGTTCTGCTAGTTCAAATTCACTATTAGCAATTGTAAACACTGCTACTATTCCATTTATTTGTCGCAACCGAGTTGTAAAGTCACTCATTTCAAAAATAAAATTATCGCGAATGAGTAAAAAATAATCAAAAGCTGATTTCTCTGGTAATAGGAATTTAAAATTCTGCTTGTTTTTAATAATATAATATTTTGTTAGATTTTCCTCATCAAAAAAATGGTACACACGAAAAAAAGAAGTTTCTTTTGTCTTGGATTCATATATTTCTAACTGTTCTTCATGCAATGTAATTCTCATATCTAGGCAAGTGTTCAACTCCCATGCTAAACGATAGTCGTTAAAAGCTGTAGATAAACCAAGAACATCAAATTGCGTGTCTTCAGCTAGCGTAAATTTATGACTTTTGGGCTTCAATTTTTTAATCAAAAGTAAACATTTTATTAAGAAACTTAATTAATGCAAATGATTTCATAATGAAACTTTAATATAATAACAGGAAAATAAAAATTGAGTGTACGCTTTCGTACCACCAATCAAAATCCCAATCAAATTAATAACGCCAATAATAATCTCAATTTGAGAAATTATTCTATTTTCCTTTCTTTTTTTCTTGACAAAAAAAGAACCAAAAAAGTCAAGGCTCTGAATTTCTATTTTGTTCGCAAATCTATATTTTACTAGTCCTTGCAATTCGTTGCGAACAATTTTAACTCCTTTCTGAAACTGAATTTTTCAAAAATGTTCTTGCAGAAATTTTAAAAATTAACAGTTTCAGTTCAGTAGCAAAAACCATGAAATTCAAGGCCGAATAGTGTTCGCTAATATTCACTAAACAGTTCTCACTTCAAATGAATTCTTGATTTTTAACATTAAAATATTTTACTGGTACGAATGCGAATTCTCAAAAAAATTAAAAGTATAAAAATGAGTGAAAAAAAATAAAAACATTAATCATTATTTATTTGAAAACGCTTAATCGTTTTTTGTTCGCTTGTAACTAATCCAAAAAGATAGTCGCCATTTTTTAGATTTTTGGTATCAAAATGAATAATGTGACCACCCTCAGAAAATTCCTCATTTCGTAATTCCAAAACTTTTATATCTCCTTCCCAAATTGAAAATTCAATAGGGATTTTAAAAGGACTCACAAAATAAAAAGCAACTTCGCCACTAGCAGGGTTTTTATCCAAACTATACAAAGTGCAGTAATTTTCATTTTTAATTCTTCCTTTGCTGAGTTTTCTGAGAAGCAAGCGATAAAGAATTACTCCTAGTAAAAGCAAGAATGAAACAAATAAGATAGCCGTAATTTTTTCCATTTAAAGTGTAATTATTCCTTTTATTTTTGATACTTTTTCATACTTTTCAATAATTGATTGCGCATTCAACGCTACTTCTTTTGCGCTAATGCTAAGATAATTTCCTTTGCCGGAGGGAAGAAAACCAATTTCTGTATTTTCATCAAATAATGATGTTACCAATGCTATTTTTTCATTTTCATTCGGAACGATGAATTTATACAAATAAATATTTGGCCATTCTAAAAGCTCTAATTGAATTCGTAAATTGTCAAATTGATTCACTTTGCAAATGTAAGCAACAAGCATTTGAGATTTACAGCTTTTACAATTTTATTTTAAAAAGATAAAATCACTAATTTGTTATTAATCTGCAATGTTATGTTTAGGTTAAGAAATTCAATCTTATAATTTAATACAACTACTTGCTTTATCTTTACTAAAAAAATAGTATGGCTGGAATTTTAAGTTACTTTTTACCGAAAGACAAAGTCTTTTATTCGCTTTTTGAACAAGCAAGTGATAACCTAGAAAAAATCGCAAAAAATCTTTTGCAAGTTGTTCATGAACCTGATTTCAATAAGCGTGGAGTCTTAATTAAAGGGATGGAAGATATTGAGCATCAAAATGATGAAATTACACATAAAATATTCATAGAATTAGGAAGAAATTTTATAACTCCTTTTGATCGTGAGGATATTCATAGTTTAGCATCTGCCTTAGATGATATTGCAGATTGTATTTATGCTGCAGGCAAAAAAATTAATTTCTATAAAATAGATCCAATTTCAGATCAAGGAATTCAGAAAATGGCGGAAGCAATTAGTGGTGCAGTAAAAGCGGTAAAAGAAGCTGTTACAGAACTTCGAAACCTAAAAAACACGCAAAAAATTATTGAATGTGTTATCAAAATTAATAGCATTGAAAATAATGCAGATGATATCTTTGATATGAGTATAGAGCGTTTATTTGAGTCAGATGTTGATGCTAAAGAATTAATAAAACGACGAGAGATTTATCAAGTAATGGAAGTTGCAACTGATAAATGTGAAGATGCAGGAAATGTAATCGAATCCATAGTTGTTAAATACGCTTAATTCATAGTCATTTAAAATTCCATTTATATGTTTACGCTACTTATTACAGTAATAGTTATTGCATTAATATTTGACTTAGTCAATGGATTTCATGATGCCGCAAATTCAATTGCTACAGTTGTGTCAACGAAAGTTCTCACACCATTACAAGCTGTAATATGGGCCGCTTTTTTCAATGTTTTGGCATTTTGGGTTTTTGATATGAGTGTAGGAAATACTGTAGCAAAAACTGTTGACAATAACGCTATTGACCTTTGGGTAATTCTTGCTGGATTAATTGCAGCCACATTTTGGAATTTACTAACTTGGAGACTTGGAATACCTTCTTCTTCTTCACATACCTTAATTGGGGGATTTGCAGGTGCTGCAGTTGCTCACGCTGGTTGGGATGTTGTTGCGTCCGGTGAAATTTTAAAAGTAATTCTATTTATTTTTCTTGCTCCTTTAATAGGAGGATTTATTGCATTTCTTATTTGCCTTGTCACCATCGCACGCTCTTTTTGGAAAAAAATGGCATTTATTCTTATACTTTCAACCATAACAATTGCTTTCATGGAGTATATGATAGAATACATGGATATGAAACCAATAATGCTCTATATTATAATTGGAATGATTTCAGTATTTATTCTTGTCTATATTTGGTTTGAGCTGAAATATGGTAGTAAGAACCCGTCTGCTGTGAAAGAGGCACACATGCATAAACGCTTACAATTACTTTCCTCTGCAGCATTCTCTTTGGGGCACGGAGGAGCAGATTCTCAAAAGGTAATGGGAATTATTTGTGCCGCGCTTTTAGTATATGGAAACTTGGGGAGAGAAGGGAAATTAGAGCATGCAATTCCTAAAGAACTGCAAATTTCAGAATTGATTCAAATCGAATACCATAATGAAAAAGGGAAACTGGAGAAATTTAAGCCTGAAATTGCAGAAATAAATGGTAAAACTTATTTCGTAGATCACAAAGAGATTCTAGATGCAGAAAACGGAAAAACTGTCTACAATAAAAAAGGGGATTTAAATTCTGCATACGTGAAAAAATTAGCTCCTCCCTCATTTGATGAAATCGATAGCGAACTTTCAAAAATTGAAGTTTTTACAGTTGGAAAGATGCTCTGTGATTCGAAGTCCCGCGACACAATTTTTAATGACAAAACCCTAAATCGCAAGTATAAACATGCTGGAATTTTTTCGGCTTATACAGATCAAAAAACAGGAGATTTAAAAGAAGGATATAAAATTAAAACAAAAGTCCAGTCAGAAACTATGCCCTTTTGGATTGCATTTGGTTGTTACTTGATGATTGGTCTTGGTACTTTAATGGGCGGTTGGAAAATCGTAAAAACAATGGGAACTAAAATCACAAAAGTTACACCACTTGAAGGTGTTTGTGCGGAAACTGCAGGGGCTTTAACCTTATTTACTGTTTCTCAATTTGGAATTCCTGTTTCTACTACACACACAATTACTGGTTCTATTATTGGTGTTGGTGCAACAAAAAGATTAAGTGCTGTTCGTTGGGGAGTAACTATCAACTTGCTTTGGGCTTGGATTCTTACCATTCCAGTTTCAGCACTTCTTGCTGCTCTCATCTATTATGCTATTATTTGGCTAAAATAAAAGAGTTTTTCCTTGAATTATTTTCAGATTATAAAAATTTAACTTAAGTTTGACACTAACTTAATTTTCACTTTTAAAATAAAATTTTTCATGAAAAAAATTCTACTTTCTTTTTCTATTGTTGCTTTTGCATATTTTACAAATGCACAAGTAATCGTTGCTGGTGTTTCTCCTAGCAATATTGTTGGTAATTATCCAAATGCTTGGGCAGATCCTGCCGGAGGTTGGGGGACTCCTAATTTTTTAATTCCTGGTGTCTATATACAAGATACACTTATGTTGGCAAATGATGGTTCTGAAGGTTTAAATGCACAAGGAAATCCTGTTTCAGCTGCTGCATGTAATCCATTACTAAATAACTTAAATGGCAAAATTGCTGTAATTTACAGAGGTGATGGCACGACAAATCCTACTTCTGGAGGCTGTGAATTTGGAGTAAAAGCATTAAATGCTCAAAATGCTGGAGCAGTTGGCGTTATAATTATTAATAGAGAGCCTGGAGTTATCACCCCAGGAGCTGGAGCATCTGGAGCAACAGTTACAATTCCCGTTGTAATGCTAAGTAATACAGACGGTGCTATTTTAGTAAATCAAATGCAAAGTGGTGCTGTTGTAGTTTTCATAGGAAATAAAACCCTCTTATTTGCAAATGATGTAAGACTTTCATCAGGTGCTGCTTTAGCTCCAAAACAAGGTTTTGTTCCTGCATTATTAGCGCAAAACGCTACAGAATTTAATTTTTCTGTCGGAGCACGCATTTACAATGACGGAAACCAAGGACAAGGAAATGTTTCTCTAAGAGCTACAGTTACTAATCCATCTGGAAATATTGTTTATGACAACAGTGTATCAGGTTTAAATATTTCATCTGTAGATAGTGCAGACGTTTATCCGACTGGAAATTTTACATTAGCTGATTTTTCTTTAGCAAGCTATCCTACGGGAACTTACACCTTGACATATACTGCAAGTTTAGATTCACTTGATGAATACGCTTCTGATAATTCAATTTCGTATACATTCACAATAAGTGAATCTATTTATAGTGCTGCGAAAATCGATACTGAAACCGGTTTACCTAGTGGCAAGACTTTCTACCGACCAAGTGAAAACAATCAAACTTATTCTATTTGTTCTGCTATCAATAATCCAAATGCGAGTAGATTAGCTGTAGAAGGTTTATACTTTGCGGCAACTAAAGGAATTGTTGTGCCAGAAGATTCACTAATGGCCGGTGAAGAAATGAATTTAACGCTTTATAAATGGGAAGACGTATTTGCAGATTTAAATGATCCTAGCTTTGGCTTTGGTGCTTTAACTGAAATGGCTCAAGCTTACTTTTATTTCACAGATGAAAGTCAAGAAGGGGAAACTGTTTATGGAGCATTTGCTTCACCTGTAGTCCTAGAGGATAACCAGCGTTATTTAGCGTGTGTGCAAACAGTAAATATCAACTTGTACATGGGACATGACAACACAAATTATACATGGAATACTGACTACTACTTACAACCAATTTGCCCTAATGAAAGTGATGGTACATGGTTCGCAACTGGATTTGGAGCAGATGTTCCAAATGCGGTTGGTATAAAGGTTATGAGTTCAGATGGTATAGGAATAAGCGAAGTTAATACTGTTACTGGTAGTGCATATCCTAATCCAACTAGCGATGATCTTACAATTTCTATTGAAGGTGAAGGAGTAGCAACTGTAACAGTAACAGATATTTCTGGAAAAATTGCAGCTACAAGTGTAGTTTCACTCGTGAATGGTAAAGCTAATTTTAATGTTTCAGCTTTAGAAGTTGGAATGTATATTTTCAATGTCGTTCTTGAAAATGGTAAAACATCTCAATTCAATGTTGTAAAAAAATAATTAGTTTCTAACTAATTCTAAAGGGTCGGCATTGTCCGACCCTTTTTTGTTTTACTACTTTTCTTATCTTTGTCGACAATGATAAAATCAGCATATACCGTTACTGCAGCTTTGCCATATGCTAACGGACCTTTGCATCTTGGGCACATAGCTGGCGTATATTTACCCGCAGATATTTTTGTGCGTTTTCTAAGAATGAACAAGCATGATGTTGTCTACATTTGTGGAAGTGACGAACATGGAGCTGCTATTACTCTTCGCGCTAAGAAAGAAGGGATAACACCTCAAGAAATTGTAGATAAATACCATACGCTTATTCGTGACACCTTCGAGCAATTTAATATCTCTTTTGATATTTACCACCGAACTTCGTCACAACTTCATCATGAAACTTCTGCTGACTTTTTTAAAAAATTACACGATAATAAACAGTTCATCGAAGAAAGCTCCGAACAATATTTTGATGAAGATTTCCAACAATTTTTAGCAGATCGCTACATTACTGGAACCTGTCCAAAATGCAGTTATGCAAACGCATACGGCGATCAATGTGAGAAATGTGGTAGCGACTTGAGTCCAACAGATTTAATAAACCCAATTTCTACATTAAGTGGGAAATCACCTGTCTTAAAAACAACAGCACATTGGTATCTCCCGATGAATCAACACGAAGATTGGTTGCGTGATTGGATTCAAAAAGGAGAATTAAACGGTAAATTACAACACGAGCCAAAAGCTTGGAAGAATCAAGTAATCGGACAATGCATGTCTTGGATAAATGGAGGTTTGAAACCACGTGCCATGACGCGAGATTTAGATTGGGGAGTAAAAGTTCCACTTCCAAATGCTGACGGAAAAGTCTTGTACGTTTGGTTAGACGCTCCTATTGGATATATTTCTGCTACAAAACAATGGGCATTAGACAACAATAAAAATTGGAAAGACTACTGGGGAAAGACAGAAGGAAAAGATCGAAAATTAGTTCATTTTATTGGAAAAGATAACATTGTGTTTCATGCGATTATTTTTCCAATTTTATTAAAAAATCATGGGGATTTTATTCTCCCTGATAATGTTCCAGCATACGAATTCCTAAATCTAGAAGGCGATAAGTTTTCTACTTCTAGAAATTGGGCCGTTTGGTTGCACGAATTCTTGGAGGCATATCCTACTAAAGTCGATGAATTAAAATATGTGCTTACAGCAATTGCTCCTGAAAATAAGGACTCAGAATTTACTTGGAAAGAATTTCAAAGCCGCATCAACAATGAATTAGCAGCGATTTATGGCAACTTTGTAAATAGAACTATGGTTTTAACGCAAAAATATTATGAGGGAATAATTCCAGCACCAAATAAATTCAGCACTGAAGATTTACTTGTGCTAAAAGAATTACAGGAAATTCCTGAACGCATATCCAAAAATATATACGAGTATAAACTGCGAGAAGCCCAGGCTGAAATGATGAATTTAGCACGTTTAGGAAATAAGTATTTAGCAGACCAAGAACCATGGAAAGTTATAAAAACCGATGAAGAAAGGGTAAAAACAATTTTATATATCGCGCTTCAAATCACAGCAGCTCTTTCTGTAGCAAGCTTCCCATTTATTCCAGATACGAGTAAAAAACTTCAAAAAATGCTAAACTTTAGTTCAGAAAGCTGGACAGATTTACTTCAAGAAGAAGTGCTCCAAGCAGGAAATAAAATTGGAGAAGTTGAGATTTTATTCCCAAAAATTGAAGATGAATTGGTAGAAAATGAAGTTGCAAAGCTTCAGAATGCTAAAGTAGATTAGACAAACTTTTCTTTATAATAAGAAAGGATTTGTCTCCTTTTCCCTAATCTCCAAAATTAAGATTCGTTTAAAAGATTTGCTTACTTACTTTTAGAAGCAACCTTTTTGATTTATATATGTCTTAGATTTACACTATAAATTTTTAGTTAAAAATGGAACGTCGAAAAGTTTTACGCCTCTTTTTTGTTTCATCTTTAGCAGCAGTTATTGCGCCTAGATTATCCTTTGCTCAGTTCAATACACTTGAAAAATTAGATTTTTCAAGTTTAGATTTTGGAACAGATTTCAAATGGGGCGTTGCTACTGCGGCATATCAAATTGAAGGGGCACATACTATTGATGGGAAATCACCCTCTATTTGGGATACTTTTTCGCATAAAAAAGGAACCATTAAAACGGGAGAAAATGGCGATATTGCTTGTGATTTTTACCACAGTTATGAGAAAGATCTGGACTTGTTAAAGTCCATGAATATGACTGTTTTTCGCTTCAGTATTGCTTGGAGTCGTATTTTACCAAATGGTAGTGGAACACCAAATCGATCGGGACTTGATTTTTACCATCGAGTGATTGATGCCTGCTTAGCTCGTGGAATAGAGCCTTGGATTACTTTATATCACTGGGATCTACCACAAATACTCCAAGATAAAGGTGGATGGAAGAATCGAGATGCTGTAATGTGGTTCTCTGAATATGCCAATTTGCTTACAAAAACCTATGGTGAAAAAGTAAAAAATTGGATGGTATTTAATGAGCCTTCTGCATTTACTGCTTTGGGTTATCTAATTGGTTACCATGCTCCCGGATTAAAAGGGTTAAAAAATTATTTGCCAACTGTTCACCATGTCTGTTTGTGTCAGGCACAGGGAGGAAGAATAATTCGTAAAAATGTCGCTAATGCTAACATAGGAACTACTTTTTCTTGTTCTCACGTGGATGTATTTAAAAGCGAAGAACGAGATGGAAATACAGCAAACCGTTGGGATGTGCTGTTAAATCGTTTGTTTATTGAACCTGCTTTGGGAATGGGGTATCCAACTGAAAGCTTACCGATATTGAGAAAACTTAACAAGTACATTCAACCTGGTGATCTTGAGAAATTACAGTTTGACTTTGACTTTATTGGAGTTCAAAATTATACGCGTGAAGTTGTAAAAGCAAATGCCTTCATACCTTACATGAAAGGATTAGAAATTAAGCCTGTTAAACGCGATGCTAAGGAGATAACTGACATGGGCTGGGAAGTCTACCCAGAGGGAATTTATAAAATCTTAAAACAATTTGCTGCTTATCCTGGAGTCAAAAATATCTTTGTAACAGAAAACGGTTGCGCTTTTCCAGATGAAGTTGTTAATGGAAAAGTCAATGATACTAAGCGAATTGATTTCTACCAACGCTATTTAAAAGAAGTTCTACGAGCGAAAAAGGATGGTGTCAATATCGGAGGTTATTTCAGCTGGACTTTACTTGATAACTTTGAGTGGAGCGAAGGTTTTAAACCTAGATTTGGATTAGTCCACGTTGATTTTAAAACACAAAAAAGAATCATCAAAGATAGTGGCTATTGGTTTAGGGATTTCCTTCTTTCGCCTTAAACATTCGTGCAAAAAACTCCTTATTTTTATCAAAAAAGACATCTGTGTGAAAACGTATAAATTCACCATTTCCATGAAGAGTAAAACCTTCAGATTGAAAAACAGCTAAATGATAATAAGGTAAAACCCATGAGAACCGATGATTTCTTTGCGAAATATGCACTATAATACCCTTTGGACGCAATTCGATATTACTGTAAAGTAAGTTTGAATTACGCTGAAGTAAATTTTCAAATCCACGACTATACCCTTTTACACACATTCGATGTGAACCAATTCCTCCCATTCTTAATCGTGCTAAAAGTGAGAAAGGCTTTCCGACAAGTTTATTTATTTTTCTTGCTAAATCTGGTGTTATAGCTGTGCTATCAATTATCATTAACTAAATAACAAAATAGCATTAAAATAGTTTTTATCTATTACTTAGCAAGCTAATTAACATTTTTTATGACTGCTAATCTGTCAATAAGTCAAAACTACTCAGTTAAAAATCTACCATTAGGTTCAAACAATATAACTAAATTTGTATTTTACTTATTTTTTAAAAATGACCGATAAGAAATCGAAGCTAGCAGTATTAAAAACTAAAGAAACAGCAGAAAGTGTTGTAGAATTCATCAATAAAATTAGCAGGGAGGAAATGCGAAAAGATAGCCACATTATTTTGGAGATGATGGAAAAAGCAAGTGGAGAAAAAGCAAAAATGTGGGGAAGCTCCATTATCGGTTTTGGCAATAAACGCTATAAAAGTCCAACTAGTGGAAGAGAAGTAGATTGGTTTCTTATAGGTTTCTCACCCCGAAAAGCATATTTATCTCTCTATCTTATGACAGATCACAAAGAATATACAACACAAATAGAAAAATTAGGGAAATTTAAAACTTCTGGGGGCTGCTTTAACATCAAAAAACTTCAAGATATTAATATAGCTATTTTGAAGGGCTTAATAGAAGTATCATTGTAAAATAGAATAATCTACTTCTCAATCTGCGTTAACTTTGAGCTCGATATTAATAGTACGCCAATTTTTTGAAGGGGTTGTTACCTGCTGGATTTCTATTCAGTTGGTTCAATATGAATTAAAACATGTCCTAATTGCTGAATGTCATTTAATAAAGTGTCTTTGAGATTATGTGCTATTTCGTGACCGTATTTTACTGTAATGTCAGCTTGAACAATTGCGTGTAATTCAACGTGATATTTCATTCCTGCCTTTCTGACAAAACATTTTTCAGTTGCTACAACACCTGCACAGCTTAGAGAAACTTTTCGTATGTCGGCAACAAGGTCGTCATATAGATGCTCGTCCATTATTTCTCCAAGTGCAGGTCTAAAAATTTTATAACTATTGTAAAGTATAAAGCCAGAGGCAAATAATGCCGCCCAGTCGTCTGCTGTTTCATAGCCATTGCCAAAATATAAAGCAATAGAAATTCCAATTAGTGCAGCAATTGATGTAATTGCATCGCTTCTATGATGCCAAGCATCAGCTTTTAAGGATGAACTATTTGTCTCCTTTGCTTTTTGGATAACTAATTGGAATGAAATTTCTTTCCAAATAATTAATGGGATAAGAACAAATAATGTCCAAATTTTGGGAAGTTCGTGTGGTGTCCCTATGTTTTTAATGCTTTCATACGCAATGATTGTCGCAGATGTAATAAGAAATCCAACTACCAAAAATGTAATCAAAGGTTCTGCTCGTCCATGCCCATAAGGATGATTTTTGTCGGCTGGTCTGCTTGCATATTTTAGTCCGAATAAAACCAAAAAGGAAGAAAAAATATCTGCAGTTGATTCTATTGCATCAGCAATTAGTGCATAAGAGTTCCCAAAAAAACCTGCAAGTCCTTTAATAATTGCAAGACTTGCATTTCCAACGATACTAAAATAAGTAGTTCTTATTGCTGTTTGTTCGTTGGTCATTGTTGTCTTTTGGGGTTTATAGGTTTGTAATTGCAACATCGGTTTTGTAGAATTTTCCGTCACTCGACTTCATTTTCAGTTGACTACAATTTGTAGCCAACTGACTCCCCTCTGCTTTGAGCCTAGTTTTCAATACACTCCAATATTTTCTTGGATTAGGACTTTCAGTGAGAATTGCTATTACATCCACAATGGAAAAATACCAACGTTCTTGGGCTTCGTCCCAACTGCTTCTTACCTGTTTATCTTCAAATATTTTTAACGTACTCATTTTTCTCTTTTATTTCTTTTTCACTTTCTCCTTTGTAAAAAGGTTGGCTGTGTACTTCTCGTATAGTTCAAATAAAAACACCATTCTGTTGGCTTCACTTGTAAATGCTTGTGCTAAGTTAGCATAATTAAATTTATTGCCGATAAGGAAAACTCAGGTACTACGAATAGATCTTTCTAATTATTTAGAATCGAATTTCCGTTCTCGAACTTCGTTCTAACACTGAAAGAAAAGCGCAAATACAAGAGTGAGAAGGAGAGCGAGAGCGAGGGTAAAAAGAATTACCTCACTAAATGCACAAACCCATGTCCAATTGTCCCTGTTTCCGTTATGAATTTAAAGGTATAAACCCCCTCAACAAGCTCCTTTCCAGAAGTATCTTTTCCGTCCCAATTGTTTTGATAATTGGTTGATGAGAAAACGGCATTTCCCCAGCGATTTAGAATGATTACCTCTGTGTTTGCTGATAAATTTTCAATTTCAAAAAGATCGTTCGTACCGTCGAAATTTGGGGTAAAGACATTGGGAAATTCAAATGGCAGAACCGGTATTATGGTATCTGAGCAATCAACCACAGTTATATTCTGAGTAACGGTTTCTGTGTAGCAATCAAATTGAACAATAGCATTAATCTGATACGTTCCTGTTTCAGAAAATAGATGACTTGGGTTTAAAGACGAAGAAATATTACTTACTCCAGAATTTGGATCGTCAAAATTCCAATTTATTTGATTAATCGGTGATGCTGTTGCAACAGAAAATGAAATATCGCTTTGTAAACACGAATCAGGAAGAAATGTTATGGTTGAGTTAGCCGCAAATCCTCCAAGTGGGACTTGAGCAGGCAAACCGAGTTGACATGTTGCAGGACTGAAACTGACGGCATTTACTACGTAACCACAACCTAACCCCAATAAATTAGGATTTGAGATTTCATCCAACCTTGCGGTATTTCCTATGGCAACATACAATCTATTGTTTGGGGCTTCTTCGATTTGAAAACAATAATTATTGTTGGGTTCAAGTAGGGGAGAATAAATCAAGGTAATTGAAGAAGCTATAGCAGCCGAAGTATATGTACTCAGGTCTAATTGATACACAGAATTCATATTTGTGTAGTAAAATTTTGAACCATCGGGAGAAAAACAAGCGCCATACTTTCTGAGAAAAGGTGGATTTGAATCATCTGTAACATTGATCGTTAGTGGGTTACTTACAACTCCCGTTGTCTTGTTGAAATCGAAAAATTCTATGCGATCACTCCAATCCACAGGCATACCGATCCGATTTCCATCGGGAGACGCATCCATTGCTCCTGACCAAGCTTCATTCGCCCCGAAGGGAGCACTCGCAAAATTTGAACCCACTGTACTTACAACAGGTTGTGCAGTAACACCACATACATCAATTTTCCAAGCTAAAAATTCATTCGCATTCTTTTTATGCGCAATGACCCAAAATCCTTGTATTTCGTCACTTCTAATAACAATCAATTTTTCGGTCAAGTCATTTGCCAGGGGTGTATTCACAGATGCAACTTGTACATCTCCAAGACCTCCATTAAGGGTCATGTCTACGATACTGTATCTTAATCCATTATCAGCAAGCGGATTAACGGATTGAGCTTCCAACTCTTCTAGTGTAAATAAATAATAACGCTGGTTATCTTCAGGAAAAGGTACGATCAAAGCTCCTTGTGTGCATGAATTAAAAAATCCACCCAGCAGATTTGAACCATTTGGCATAACCTGATTGTTTGTGTTCCAGACCTTTCTGCCATCTGTATAGAAAAGGATTTGTCCCGTGGAAGGATCTGATACACTTGCCGTTGATTCATTTGAGTTGATGGCTGCATTGCTCGAACCTACTGGGATTGGCCCTGAAAAATTGACTCTGGCTCCGTAGCCGAATACCCAATTATTATTTTGTAATTGTCCAAAAACAGTCGGTATTCGTAGTATGAAAATTAGGAAAAGAAAAAGGGAATATCTTTTTAAAATGAGCATATAAATCATCGAATTAAATGCACAAACCCATGACCAATTCCTCCAATTTCCGTCTTAAATTTATATGTATAAACCCCATCAACCAACTCTTTTCCTGATGTATCTTTTCCATCCCAATTATTTTGGTAATTTGATGATGAGAAAACAACATTTCCCCACCGGTTTAGAATGATTACTTCCGTGTTTTCGGGTAAATTTTCAATTTCAAACAAATCGTTTATACCGTCACTGTTTGGAGTGATTACGTTCGGAAAAGAAAAATCAGTTTCGTTGGTAGGATCATCGTCACAATTTTCAAATTCTATAATCAGTTGATCAGCACATGTATCACCCTCCCCACAAGTTCCAGAAATGAAAGTCAAAGAAGTGACATTACCAAAAATTTCATCACACAACACACTTCCTAATTGCGCTCCGGTCTGTTTATCTATTTCAACCAATGTTGCTGACGGACTTACAGCCCACAACTTGTTTTGTATTTCATCAAAGGCAAGACCGCGCATTCCCGAGGCAGTGTTTCCAATCAAGGAAATGGACGCATTGGATGGATTGATCTGATAGAGTTTGCCGTTGTCTGTTATTCCATAAAGCAGATCTAAGTCCGGGTCATATGCCAAACCGTTAATTCCGTCGTCAGGCGTGTAGAAAAATCCATCATTAGCCACAAGATTCAGATTTCCGATTGTATCAAGAGCACCAGTCACTGGATTTATGCTGTAGAGCAATTGATCTAATAATTGCCCGGAATTGATTTCGGACATCCCGACAGCGTAGAAAATGTCGTTTTCATTGTCGTATTCCCCGGCATAAAACTGATGGTTCGGGTAGCTAAAAATGTCGACAACAGTTCCTGTCGTTGGATTGATACTCGATAGCATTGGAGTGGTAACTATATTTGAAAGGCCGTATAAGAGACAATCTGCAGATCTAAATCCCATAGCCGTCCAGTCTTTTCCCGTGTTTTCCTGAATAGAGTCGATACTTCCATCTAACGGATTGATGTAAAACAAAATGTCCTCACTGGAATGATCGTAGGCAAGAAGTCCGGAAGGTACAGTTGTTGTAGACACCAGAGATACCTCCAAACCAATTAGCGAGGAACCGGAATTGTATTCATTTTGTGATGGGATATAAAGAGGATTTGCAACGGTATTGGAAGGTAAAAAAGTCCCACTTCCAGACCATTCTAAATTACTTATGTTCTGAAAACCACTCAAATCAGCTCCCAGCTGAATGGTATCATTCAAACATGCTGTAATAGGGTCTCCCAATTCGAAACCTTCACAAAGAGAAGGTGATTCACACGGCAATACAATTATCTGATCACTCCCAAAGCCACATGTACTCGTTACTGTGGCACTGAAAATCCCAGGACTTGTAACGGTGTAAAATTGACTAGTATTTGTAGACGCATCTCCACCCCACGACCAAGATGTTCCTTCACCAGCATTTAACAGAAGTGTATCTCCTTGACATAGATAAACAGTGTCTGGCCCAAATTGAATCTGAGCCTCGTAGCTGTTATAAAAAATCCAAGAAGGGAAATTTGGGAGAGTGTAAAAACCTATCGAAAGAAGGGAATCATTCGGGAAGGATAAAACGCCAGAACTGACCGTTGGGTCTGAAGTATTTGGGCAATTAATCGTTCCCAAAAGCGTTGTAAAACCGAAACTTTGTTCGGTGAAGTAGATTTTTCCATCCGAAGCTAATTGCAAATACAAACCATTGAAGTTTTGCACAATAACCTGAGCGGTTGATTCCACGGTTTGTCCCGTTTGAGAAGGGGCAAATACGTTGTATTGCACCAAATTAGACGCGAACGTATTTGGATCGAAAATGCTTGCATATAAATAAAATCCATTCGGAGAAAACTCAAAATAGTAGGGCGACGCAGCTCCCAAATCACTTTCAAGGGTGAGTACACCTGTCGACAAATTGAAGTCATAAAGTCCCGCGGATGTCATCACTTTGTTGCAGCAAGGTGCTCCAACGCCACTCTGGGTTGGGCTAGACTTGATGATACCAAACCCACTGTAAAATGCTGGGTAAGGATAGACACCAGCAAGTTGAGCACCGTTTTGAGTGACGCTGTAAACTCCGATACCGCTTGTATCTTGATTGATTAAAATCCAGTAATCTGTTCCATTTGAATGGCGAATCGCACAAATCCCTTCGTAAGAGTAATCATATACTTGAACATCCGCTTCAACAACATCTCCCAAACCACCATTTAGAGACATGTCTATTTTAAAATAGCGCAAGCCTCTGCCGTTTGGTTCTGAAGGAACTACACCGTCACCATCAAATTCCAGTTCTTCCATCGTAAAAAGATAATATACATTTGGTTCTCCGGGAGCAGGCACGACAACAGATGACTGTGCAGCGCTCCAACCTCCGCCTTCAGTCCCTTGCATGTCATACATAACTTGGTTGTTCTTGTTCCAGATTTTACCTCCATCTTGCCCACTTGCTGGTAGTCTTCCTCCGCCATTTGAATAGAAAAGCAAGTTGCCATTTTCATCACAATAGGAGGTACATCCTTCGTTAGTATACATCTGACTGCCTGAGGTTTGTACGGGAGATCCACTATTAAAATCCAAGCTGTTACCTATCCCAAAATGCCAAACATTAGCCTCCTTTTGGGCAAATGAAGCGCCAAAAAAGAGCAAACATATGAGTAAGATTGGTAGATTCATCGCATTAAATTTATATGACCAGAAGTT
>JBIKOE010000080.1:0-4633 GCA_044358215.1 Crocinitomicaceae bacterium | reverse complement strand
TTTTTTTATCGCAAACAAAATTCTAAAACTGTATTTGTGAATTCTTCAGGTGCATCTGCATGAACCCAATGTCCTGCATTTTTAATAGTTTTTAGCGACATATCTGAAAAAAAACTTTCTAGTTCTTGAATATCATTGTCTTCTATATAATTAGAAAGTTGACCACGAATAAATAAACTAGAAATTAAAACTTCTTTGTACGGAAGTGCTGATAATATTTCAGGCATAGCTTTTTCCAAAACAACAAAATTTACTCTCCATGCCAATTCTCCTTTTTCTTTCCAGTATAAATTTTTCAATAGAAATTGTCTTACACCCTTAGATTCTATAAAATCAGAAAGAATTAATTCTACTTGACTTCTAGCAATTATGCCTTTTAAATCTACTTTATTAAATGCTTCAAGTACTTCTTGATGATGCCGAGTATATTGCTTTACACCCATATCTACAACTACTAATTTTTCAATTTTTTCTGGAAACTTTTGAGCGAAGTGCATTGCAACTTTCCCACCCATTGAATGTCCGACTAAAAAAATATTTTCAAAATTTAAGTCATCAATGAGCTCTTTTAAATCATCAACCATTAAATCATAGGAAAAGTCATCCGACCAAGGGGAATGCCCATGATTTCTGAAGTCAATTAGAATTACTCTAAAGAAATCTGAAAATTTAGTGGCGAGTGTCTGCCAATTATCAGAAAATCCAAATAAACCATGTAGGATTATCATTGGCTTTCCTTTTCCTAGCTCTCGAAAATATAATTTCATAAAATTTTATAGAATTAGCTCATCAACCTTTAACTAACAAATCGTTGATCAACTTCCATTATTGTTCCGCATTCTTTACATTTTCGCATTTCTTCTGAAGCATAAAATTCTTTAAAGCGTGGGATAAAATCTGTTTCAATATTTGTGAGCGGAAAACGATAAGTTTGAAGTGGATGATTACAATTTTCACAAAACCACATTAGACCATCTACAAGATTAGTTCCTTTCCTCACTTTTTCGATAACTAGTCCGACAGTATTTTCTCCGCGAATTGGAGAATGTGGCGTATTTCCCGGAAGTAGAAATAGTTCACCTTGTTTTATTTCTATTAGTTTTGCTTTTCCATTCTCTTGAATTCGAACTTGAATGTCTCCCTCTATTTGATAAAATAGTTCTTCACTTTCATTGTAATGATAATCTTTGCGTGAATTTGGACCACCAACAACCATAACAATAAAATCGCCTGCTTCTTTGTACAGATTTTTATTTCCGATAGGCGGCTTTAATAAATCTCGATTTTCATCGATCCATTTTTGGAGATTGAAGGGTAGCATCATGACAACTATTTTAGACTAATACAAAAATAGAACTTTATTTATGAGTAAAACATTTTGAGGAATTAAATAAGTGTTACTTCCATTCTACTTTTATTTTGGATAATTTACGTAATTTTATCGCTCCAAATTAATTCCATCAATTATGAAAAAATTACTTTTTTTATTTGTGCTTATTTCATTTTTTAGTTCTGCTCAAAAGAAGGGAACTAAAGCTACTGTTGTAAAATTACCCTTTGATGCAGGCACTCTTTCAAGTCTTTCCTTTCGAATGGTTGGTCCAGCTCTTACTTCTGGAAGAGTTGTAGATATTGCGGTTCATCCCAAAAACAAAGATATGTGGTATGTTGCTGCTGCTTGTGGCGGTGTTTGGCTTACAACAAATCATGGTATTACATTTTCTCCAATTTTTGATAGTTATGGATCTTATTCAATAGCCTGTGTCGAAATCTCTCCTTCAAATCCAAACACAATTTGGGTAGGGACAGGGGAGAATAATAACCAGCGATCTGTTGCCTATGGCGATGGAGTTTACCGTTCTTTAGATGGTGGAAAGTCCTTTACTAATATGGGTTTAAAAACCTCTGAGCATATTGGAAATATTATTATTCACCCAACGAATGAAAATATTGTATGGGTTGCGGCCTATGGTCCAGTTTGGAGTTCAGGTGGTGAGCGTGGAGTTTATAAAACAATTGATGGCGGTAAGACTTGGGAACGAACCTTATTTGTTTCTGATGAAACTGGAATTGCTGAAATTGCCATTGATCCTAAAAATCCTGACATTCTTTATGCATCTGCTCACCAACGTCGCCGAAATGAATCTTCTTATATCGGAGGTGGACCAGAATCGTCACTCTACAAATCTGAAGATGGTGGAAAAACATGGAGAGAAATTATTCAAGGCCTTCCTAAAGGAGATATGGGAAGAATTGGAATCGCTGTTGCTCCGTCTGATGCATCTTATATTTATGCTATTGTTGAAGGTCGATATGGAAAAGCAGGGGTTTATAGTTCAACAAATAAAGGAGAGACTTGGTCAAAACAAAGTAATTTTAATACAAGTGGAAATTATTACCAAGAAATTTTTGTAGACCCATTGAATAAGCAAAAGATTTTCGCAATGGATACCTACATGCACCACAGTGAAGATGGCGGAAAAACATTTAAACCAACTGGGGAATCAAATAAGCATGTTGATAATCATTGCATTGTGATTGATCCTGAAAATACAGATCATTGGATTGTTGGCTGCGATGGTGGAATTTATGAAACCTATACACATGCTAAAGAATGGAAATATTACTCCAATCTTCCAATTATTCAGTTTTATAAAGTTACGACAGACAATGCAGCGCCATTTTATTCCATTTATGGAGGAACTCAAGATAATAATTCTATGGGTGGACCTGCAGCAACTGGAAATGTGACAGGAATTTTAAATTCAGATTGGTTTATTACTAATGGCGGTGACGGTTTTGAGTCCGCAACTGATTGGTCAAATCCAAACATCACATACGCTCAAGCGCAGTACGGTTGGTTGGTTCGTTATGATAAGGCTTCGGGTGAAAAAGTTCCAATTCAACCCATACCAGGAAAAGGTGAAGCTCCATACCGTTGGAATTGGGACGCTCCACTTTTGGTTTCTACTCACGATCCATCAACGCTTTATTTTGCTGCTAATAAATTATTTAAAACAACTAACAAAGGAGACGATTGGACAGCAATTTCACCAGATTTAACACAGCAACTTGATAGAAATAAATTTAAATTAATGGGACAAGTTTGGACCATGGATGCAGTTATGAAAAATGCTTCTACTACAATATATGGAAATATTATTGCGCTTGATGAATCTCCTATAAAGAAGGGCTTGCTTTATGCCGGCACTGATGATGGACTTATTCAAGTTTCAGAGAATGATGGCAAAACCTGGATGAAATACAGTATTTTTCCCGGGGTTCCAATTAATACAAGGGTGAACATGTTGACTGCATCATTACACGATGAAAATACAGTATTTGCTGTTTTTAATTCACAACGTCAGGGAGATTTTAAACCCTACATCTTAAAGTCGCTTGATAAAGGGAAAACATGGACTTCTATTTCATCAAATTTACCAGAAAGAGGAAATACATATTGTTTGAAACAAGACCATGTAGATCCAAATTTATTATTTGTAGGGACGGAGTTTGGCGCTTATTTTTCAAATGATGCCGGTTTAAACTGGACAAAATTAAGCGGACTTCCAACAATTGCTGTGTATGATTTAGACATTCAAAAAAGAGAGAATGACTTAGTTGCTGCCACTTTTGGAAGAGGATTTTATGTTCTAGATAATTATACGATTTTAAGATCTCTTTCAAAAGAAATTCTAGATAAAAAAGCACACTTATTCCCGGTAAAAGATGCTTTGTTATATGTTCCAGCTGATCCATTGGGTTTAGAAGGAACAGGTTTTCAAGGACATAATATGTGGTCTGCAAAAAATCCAGAATTTGGCGCTGTTTTCTCTCTGCATTTAAAAGTTGAATTTAAAACTTTGAAAAGTATACGTCAAGAAAAAGAGAAATTATTGGAAAAAGACAAAAAAGATGTAGTTTACCCTTCTTTTGATGAAATCCGAAAAGAAGAAAATGATGAAGATGCAAAGTTAATTTGGATTATTTCAGATGCTTTAGGAAAGGAAATTCGAAGAATGACATCAACACCAGCTAAAGGGTTAAATAATTTGACTTGGAATTTGAGAAGTAATAACACAAATCCAATCAAAGCAGGTGGAAATGGTTTCTTAGTGAGCCCTGGAATTTTTTCATTAAGTGTCTGTTTACTTAAAAATGGAAGTATTGAGGTTTTAGTTGACAAGCAAATGTTTAATGTAAGAGGATTGAATAATCAGACCTTAATTGCCAAGAATCCAGAAGAATTAACAAAGTTTAGGGCAGAAGTTGCAGAACTAAATCGAAAAGTAAGTGGTGCTAGCAATCTATTAGGTGAAGCACAAGAGGAACTTGATTTTATAATCGAAGCCATAATTAACTATCCAAATACTGATGTTTCATTATTAACTGAAACAAGAGCTTTAAAATTACTTATCGATGAGTGTGAATTAGCTTTATACGGTGATAATGTACGTTCCTCTAGAGAATTTGAAACAGTTCCAAGTATAAGTTCACGTTTGGATATGGTAGGTTATCAAATATATGAAAATACAGCAGGGGTTACAAATACTCATCGCTCAAATAAAATTATTGTAGAGGAGGAATATGCTTCAGTTAGAATTAAATTAGATGACGTAATTAAGCGCTTGGA
>JBIKOE010000079.1:0-4672 GCA_044358215.1 Crocinitomicaceae bacterium | reverse complement strand
AATTCCATAAATAAGATGATCCTGCAACAGAAGGTGTAGTATTATTTATATTAATGGATGCAGGTGCACAATTACTACTTATTGGTGCTACAAATGTAGGATTAGGAACATCTTGAATAATTATTTGCTGAGATGCACTGGCGGTGAGTCCATTTGCGGATGTTGTAAGTAAGGTTACATTAAAAGTTCCTGCACTAGTGAAAGTATGAGTTGGACTCGTTAAAGTTGAAAAAGTACTATCTCCAAAATTCCATTCATACGAAAGTGGAGCAACACCTCCGTTAGATGTATTTGTAAATGTATTTGTTGCTCCAAAACATGCCGTTGAATTTGAAGCAGAAAAACTTGCTGTTGGAACTTGTGAAAAAGAAAAAAAACTTATAAATAGGAAAGGGAGAGTAAATTTAAACATGCTTATCATATTAAAAATTAATTCGTAAAGGTATTTAATTTTAAGACTAAAAACAACCAATAAAAGTTGCAAGCCAAATAAAAAAATTAATTTCCTTTTTTTAAAATTAAAGTCGTAGAATACCCCGAAACAAAATCAACGGTACAAACTGCACCACCATAACTTCTAACTTCCTTTGAGCCTACAATGTATTTTATATTTGAGGAATCATGCTCCGATGCATCATAATCAGCACCCTTGATAAGTACATCAGGCTGTAAATCTTTAATCAAATCAAGAGGAGTTTCCTCATTAAAAACTAAAACTAAATCAACAAAACCCAAAGCAGCTATTAATAACATTCTGGCTTCCTCTGAATTAATCGGTCGATTATCTGCTTTATTTAATCTTCTAACTGAATCATCGCTATTTACTGCTACAATTAGACGATTACCAAAATCTGCAGAAGCTGCTAAATAATTAACATGACCTAAGTGTAAAATATCAAAACATCCGTTTGTAAAGCAAATTTTCTCTCCTTTCAACTTCCAAGATATGATTCTTCTTTTTGCTTCTTCAATTGAAACCAATTTATTTTGAAGAAATTCAAATCGAGTCATTTTTGTTTTTTATGTTGTTAGGGTTAAAACTAATTCTAATCTAATAAATTAGTTTGCTCATTTGGAAAAACAAGTGATGGCTTAAAAGTTTTTGCAAGTTCAAAATCCATTAATCCATAACCAATGATTATAATTACATCATTTACAGCTGCACGTCTCGCTGCAGGGCCATTTAAGCAAATCGTTCCAGAATTTCTTTTTCCTTTGATTACGTATGTTTCAAGTCGTTCGCCATTATTAATATTCACGATTTGAACTCTTTCGCCCTCTATTAAATTTGCAGCTTCCATCAACGATTCGTCAATGGTTATGGAGCCAATATAATTCAAATCCGCTTGGGTGATTTTAACCCGGTGAATTTTAGACTTTAAAACATTTATTAACATATTCTTAAAATAGCAGGCAAAAATAATTCAAATTCTCGAATTAGAGAACTATATTATCAATCAAACGCACTTTATTGCAATATGCAGCAATGCAACAAACATTAGTTGATTGCCAATCTTCTGCAATAGTAAGTGTCTTTTCATCAACAATCTCTAAATATTCTAGCTGTAAATCACCAGATTTAAAAAAATTTGTGGCGCTTCTTTTTAAAGATTGAGGATTCATTTTTAATTTATTTTCTTTAACAAAAAGTAATGTTTTATAAATAATTAATGCCGCTTCAATATCAGATGAATTCAAGCGCATATTTCGACTACTCATCGCTAAACCTGATGGTTCTCTCAAGGTTTCGCACGAGACAATTTCAGTTGAAAAATTAAAATGAGCTACCATTTTTCGAATTATTGCAAGTTGTTGAAAATCTTTTTGTCCAAAATAAGCACGATTTGCTTTTATAATTTGAAAAAAATTATGAACAACATGAACTACACCCTTGAAGTGGCCAGGACGAAACTTGCCCTCCATTACAGCATCAATACCTTTCAAATCTATAGGGACAAAAAATTGATTTTGTGGATAAACTTCTGCTATTTCTGGATGAAATATGATACAATTATTTCTGGATCCTATTAACAATAAATCTGAGTCAAGCGTTCTTGGATATTGAGCTAAATCCTCCTGATTATTAAATTGTGTGGGGTTGACAAATATACTAATTACCACCCAATCATTCTCGGACAAAGCTCTGTCTATAAGAGATAAATGACCAGCATGCAAGGCACCCATTGTTGGAACAAAACCAATTGACAATCCTTTTTCCTGCAATAAACTTAGTGCAGATCTTAAATCCCTTGAAGTAGTAAACAGTCTATTTTTTGGCATTTTAAAGTCCTAAATAATAGACAAAGCTATTGCTTTTCACGAAAGTTCATTTAAAATCCTTAAATTTGCATACTATTCATTTATAAACTAATGGAAAAAAAGAAAATTCTATTCATAACTCAAGAAATATTTCCCTTTTCACCAAAGACAGAAATATCTTCCACAGCAAGACGCTTACCTCAAGTGATTCAAGAAGCAGGAAAAGAAATACGTGTATTTACACCTCGCTTTGGATCTATTAATGAGCGTAGGCATCAATTACATGAAGTTATTAGACTTTCTGGCTTAAATATTTGCATCGACGATAATGATCATCCTTTGATTATAAAAGTTGCATCAGTTTCTGCAGCAAGAATGCAAGTTTATTTCATAGATAATGAAGAATACTTTAAAAGAAAAACAAATTTACAAGACGAAAAAGGAAAATGCCACCCAGATAACGATGAAAAAGCAATGTTTTTCTGTCGTGGAGTGCTAGAAACCGTAAAAAAATTAGGCTGGCAACCTGATGTTATTCACTGCCACGGTTGGATGACAGGAATTATGGCACTTTATGTAAAACATATTTATAATAAAGACCCACATTTCAAAGACACTAAAGTAGTTTACAGTTTCTATAATGATAAATTTGATGCTCCATGGGACAAAAGATTTTCTGAAAAATTACTTTTTGAAGGTTTCCCTCAAGATATTGCAGATAAGTTTAAAGATTCAAGTTTCCTAAATGTTTCTAAAATTATAACAGACCATTGTGATGGTGTGACTATTGCAATAGAGAACCTTCAGCCAGACTTAAAAGATATTTATGATACTTCAGAATGTCATAAGATGGCCTTTACGAATGAAGAGAATCAAGCAAAAGAATTGTCACTTTTTTTTGATAAAGTTATTGAAAATGTTTTAGTCTAACTGAAAATGAATTCAAACAAAAAACTCTTTTTCTTTCTTTTTGTTCTTGCAATAGTACTTTTTTCTGCTTGTAAAAAAAACGATACACTTGTAGGAAAAGGAGTTTTAAATCCTGATGACTATCTCAATGGAATAACCACAGATACCTTTGATTTAGAAACCTATACAATAGAAGAAGATTCAATAATTACTTCAAACCCACCAAATACTGTTTTAGGAAGTTATAAGGACCCAAAATTTGGAGATTTTAATGCTTCTTTTTACACGCAATTTCGTTTGGGAAGCTTAAATCCTGATTTTGGTGATGCAAGTCAAATTGTATTGGATTCCTTTGTTTTGGCGCTTAAGTATGCAGGGTATTATGGTGACTTAAGTACTCAAACTTTTGAGATTTATGAATTATCTCAAAATTTGTCAATAGATAGTAATTATTATTCTTTCTCAAGCAAATCTGTTAATTCATCTAATTTAGTTCCAATTGGGAAAGGCACTATTGTACCAAAACCAAATCAAGCTTCTATAGTTGGAGGAGATTCTTTGGATGCCCAATTGAGAATCCATCTCGATACAAATTTTGCTAAAAGTATGATTTTGGAAGCAAATAATGGAGGAACAACCTTTTCATCAAATGAGACTTTCCTTACTTTTTTTAAGGGTCTTTACGTAAAGACAAACAATCCTACTCAGGCAAATGGGCAAGGTGCAGCATTGTACTTTAATTTAAATGATGCAGCCTCAAAACTCACAATTTACTATAAATTAGCTACTATTAAAAAAACATTTGACTTCTTAATTAATTCATCTTGTGCAGATTTCACGCATTTAGAAATAAATAATTTTGGGACTAATATTGCTGCTATTTTACAAAATCCATCATTAGGGAATAGTGAGTTTTATGCTCAAGCATTTAAGCATAGAGCGGTAGTAAAAATTAAACATATCAATAAGTTGCCAGTTAATACAATTATTCATAAAGCTAGCCTTACACTACCAATTCAATATCAAACAAATTATCGCCTTAGCCCAGGAGTAAGTGTTTCAGTAGCCACAAAATTAAAAAGTGCAGACAATTACTACACGAGTTTAGGAATATTTGGAGGATTTGAAGAATATTCTAAACACTTTAGAATTGATTTGAGAGATTATATACAAGCTGTATTGAATCGTAGTATTGACAATACAGGTCTAATTATTTCTCCTAGATTTTTCATTAATTCAGCGGAAAGAATTATTTTCAATGGAAAAAATACTTCAAATAAGAAGAAACCACAATTAATTGTTACTTATACAACCTTCTAAACTATGTGTGGAATTGTTGCATATATTGGAAAAAAACAAGCTTTTTCTATTATACTCAAAGGATTAAAGCGTTTAGAATACCGCGGGTATGATAGCGCAGGTATTGCTTTAATAAACCAAGATCAACTAAACGTATTTAAAAAAGCCGGAAAGGTTAGTAATTTGGAGGAGTTTATGCTTCACC